>NZ_JASPFC010000001.1:0-224621 GCF_031296635.1 Actinomyces acetigenes | reverse complement strand
CTACGAACGCACCAGTCGCAGACAGGAGTCGCGGCCACGCGAGATAGGACGTCAAGGGCTAAGCGCAGCCCGTCCCTCAGCTATCCAACAGTGAGCAAACGCGCCCAACACCCTTACTCGACGCAATCTCCTGGCGTAGCTTAGGGTGCGTTGAGTAGAAACTCAGCAGCCGACGAAACTGCACGTAGCTCATCGGCAGCCCCGAGATCGGAAGATAGTAGCGCCTTCCGCGCGAGTCCTTGATTACGACACACTCCTGGAGGTTGACGACTCCCCGTCCCGGCTCTTCGTGTTTGAGGGTGTGGTAGCTGGAGCCTATTGAGTTCATAGGTGGGGTGGGTGCGTCGTTGCTTGGGTAGGGGTCGAGGTCCCCCGATGATGGGAGTTCCTACACAACCGTCACGAGAGACCTCGACGTGCCTGAGACTACCTTCACCGACCCTGATCTGACGACCTTCCTGGGCCTGGACGCTCTGGGACTGACCGCGGTGGGCCAGCACCTCACAGCCAAGCGCGCGGTGATCGAGTGCCGTATGCCGATCGGGTTCGAGGACCCGTTCTGCAGAGCCTGCGGCGCCCAGGGAGTATCCCGTGGGACGGTGACCCGGCGCCTGGCCCACGTGCCGGTGGGGTGGAGGCCCACGCAGCTGGTGGTACGCGTGCGGCGCTTCGCCTGCACCGGCTGCCGCCGAGTGTGGAGGCAGGACACGAGCGGCCTGGCTCAGCCACGGGCGCGGCTGACCCGCTCGGCGGTGGAGTGGGGGCTGCGGGCCCTTGCCCTGGAGGCCATGTCCGTCTCCCGGGTAGCAGCCGCCCTGGGGATCTCCTGGCACACCGCCAACAACGCAATACTGACAAGCGCTCAGGCCACGTTGTTAGACGATCCCCACCGCTTCGACGGCGTGGAGGTCCTCGGGGTCGACGATTCCCCCGCGCGCTTCGCTCCCGTGCGGGAGGTACCCCCTCTGTGTGGCGCCACACCAGGCGGGGCGACCGCTATGTCACCGTGGTCATTGACCTGCCCCCCGTACGCGACCGCAGTGGTCCGGCCCGGCTGCTGGACGTGGTCCCGGGCCGGTCCAAGAAGGTCTTCAAGACCTGGCTCTCCCAGCGCGACCAGGACTGGCGTGGGCGGGTTGAGGTGGTGGCCACGGGGCGGTTTCACCGGGTCCCGAGAGCGCCGCCGGCGAGGAGCTCCCACAGGCCCGGGCGGTCATGGACCCTTTTCATGTCGTGTCCCTAGCAGGAGACAAGCTCGATGAGTGCCGCCGCCGCGTCCAGAGGGCGATCACGGGCCGGCGGGGCCGGGCGGGTGACCGGCTCTACCGGGCCAGGCGCACCCTGCTGACTGGGGCCGGCCTGCTCACCGATGCTCAGGCCGAGCGTCTCGAGGCTCTGTTCGCTGATGATCGCCACGCTGCGGTCCAGGCCTCCTGGGGTGTCTACCAGCGTCTCATCCAGGCCTACAGGGTCGAGGACCCGGGCCTGGGAAAGTACCTGATGCAACGGCTCATCGACTCCCTGAAACAGGCCATCCCAGACGAGCTGGAGGAGATCCAGGCACTGGCAAAGACCCTGACCGAAAGAGCCTCCGACACCCCTGGCCTACTTCGACCGCCCCCGTACCTCCAACGGCCCCACGCCAAGCCATCAACGGGCGCCTGGAGCACCTACGCGGCATCGCCCTGGGACTTGCGCAACCTCACCAACTACACCATCGGCAGCCTCATCCACACCGGACGCCTCAAAGACCACCTGACAACAACCACCTCAACCAGCCGATAAGCCCCACCTACCACACCCCCAAACACGAAGAGCCCCCGTCCCTCCACCTGAGGTTTCATAGACCAGTCGACGAGCGCCCTGTACTGGCTATATGGAGAAATGAGTAGCCCTTCGGGAGTCAGCCTCCATGCAGCACTTCCAGGAGCCGATCGAGGCACCCCATTAATGGCCACTAAGGCAAAGAACACTGCGGCTGCACCGATAAGCAGTCCATCGGAGTATGGTCGGCGAGGAACGTCGACATACTGACCAACACATATTGCAAGTAAGGCACCCAGAAAAAGCCCGACAAGACAAGCCCACTCACATACTGCCGGCGTTGACGACGGAACGAATTCAACCCCCTCAGTCGACAGCCTCACCCACTGCCGGTGAGGCCTATCAACATCTTCCAATACAGAACCCTTCACAACATTCTGCGCCAGAAATATAACGCAAAACGTCAAGAACACGACGAGAATAGACCATAGAGAGCAGTACCACAGAAATAGTGAGTAAACCACAGAGAGAACACTGCCGTAGAAAAACAGGCTAACCTCGCGAGCCCGAGCCCGGTCTCCGCGCTCACAGCCGACAACCTGGTCAAACATCACGTACATAATATTGACCACACCACCTTGGCAACACGTAGACCAGAACCTACACCTTCGATCATTGATCGACTCTCGAGCCACTCACCTGCGATCAAGATAATGCGGCACCCAAGAATAGAGCCTCCTCCACCCACTCCAAAGGAGTCAGCAACATGAAGTCGCGTTCAGTTCTCATACAGCAATGCTATCGAGATCACTGACAAGACACTGCAATTCTGAACAGGCGGTCCGTGAACCAAGTCACCTGTATCCAATGCGCCGGCGCGGTGTCGTTGCGGCTCACCTCCCACTGAAACTGGTGCAGGCGAGACAGTGCCCGGTGCGCGGTTCTCCCGATGCGTTCAGACCCGCCACGTAACCTGACGTCATGACGACTCTTGAGATGCTCATTGACGTCCTGTCCCGGTCCCGCGAGCGCTTCGACCGCGCCTTCGACGGTGTCACGCGCGAGCAGGCCAACACCCGGCCCACCCCAGAGCTCGCGCCCCGCATCGACTCGCTGACCTGGCTGGCCTGGCACACGGCCCGCGAGCTCGACATCCAGGTCGCGCCCCTGGCGGGCGTCGAGCCCGTCTGGATCACCGGCGGCCACCGCGAACACTTCGCCCTGCCCCTGCCCGACGACACTGAGGACTGGCGCCACACACCCGAGCAGGCCGCCCAGGTCGTCGTCGGCGATCTCAGCATCCTCTTCGCCTACCTGGATGACGCCTACGCCCTGGCCACCACTTACCTGCGATCCCTCACGCCGGAGTCGCTCGACGACGTCATCGACGAGTCCTGGGACCCGCCCGTCACCCGGGCCGTGCGCCTGGCCTCAGTAATCGACGACGCCGCCCAGCACTCCGGCCAGGCCATCTACACCCGCCGCCTCCTGGGCCTGCCCGGCTAGGTCCGCAGCCCACCGGCCCCGCACCACACGTTCGCCCCGACCTGGCGGTTCAGGTCGGGGCGAACGGCTCCCACATGACAAGAGTCTGCCGGGGCCCGCGTGGGCCGGCGGTGCGGGAGAATCAGGCGGAGTGCTCCACCGCCTCGCCGCGGCGCAGCACGGTGACGGGCCGCAGCTCCGCGTCGGTGACGACGACGTCGGCCCACAGGCCCGCCCGCAGCGCCCCCACGGAGGGGTCGCCGAGGACCTGGGCGCCCTGGACGCTGGCGGCGTAGACGGCGTCGACCAGGTCGACTCCCCCCTGCCAGGTGGTGCGCACGACGTCGATGAGGTGGGCGGTCCCCCCAGCGATCGCGCCACCCTCGGTGAGGCGGGCGACGCCGTCGGCCACGGTGACCGGCTGGGAGCCGAGCACGTAGTCGCCGTCGGCCATGCCGGCCGCGGCCATGGCGTCGGTGACCAGGACGACGTTGTCACGCCCCAGGGTCTCAAACATGTCCAGAACGATGGCGGGGTTCAAGTGCACGCCGTCGCCGATCATCTCCAGGACGCACTCGCCGCGCTGGGCGGCCGCCAGGAACTCGGGCACGGGCCCGGGCGTGCGGTGGTGCATGGGGCGCATGCCGTTGAACAGGTGGGTGGCGGTCGAGCGCGGGGAGCGGACCGGCTTGCCGGCCTCGAGGCGCTCGGCGATGCGGGCGGCGGCGTCGGCCAGGGCGGCACGCACGGGGGCGGCCTCGGAGTCGGTGTGCCCGAAGGAGGGCAGCGCCCCGCCCTCGATGAGGGCAGCGTTGACGCCGTCGTCGCCGGTGATGCCGGGCTTCTCCGGGGCGATGGTCATGGTGACGACGTGCCCGCCGCCGAGCTCGATGAGCTCGCGGGTCAGGGCGGCGTCGGGGTCGATGATGTAGGTGGGGTCCTGGGCGCCGCAGCGCTCCACCGAGACGAAGGGCCCCTCGAAGTGGATGCCGGCGAGCTCTCCGTCCTCGCACAGCCCCGCCAGCACCCGGGTGCGCGCGCGCAGGACCTCGGGGGCGGCCGTCACACAGGAGGCCACGAGCGAGGTGGTGCCGAAACGGCGGTGCTCGAGCACGGAGACCATCGCCTGCTCGGCGGTCTCGGCGTTGGGGAAGGACTCGCCGCCCCCGCCGTGGCAGTGGACGTCCACCAGTCCCGGCAGGAGGTAGCCGCCCTCGGGTGCGGCCTGAGCCTGTTCGACGGCGCCCCCGAAGCCGGCCCGGGCGGCCTGGTCAGCGGGCCCGACCCACGCGATGTGGGATCCCGACAGGACGACCGCCCCGTCATCGATGATGTGGTCGGGGGTGACGACGCGCCCCCGCAGCGCGCGGACCTGCATGGCTTCGTTGCTCATGAGTCGGATTCTGTCACCACTCCAGACATCAGACAACCTCCTTCGGGGGGTCGTCTGGCCCACACTGCGCGGGCGGGTTCCGGCTTCGCTCCGTTCACCCGGCCAGGCGCTGCTCCATGCGGGCAACGGCCCGGTTGACGTCGCGCTCCACGCGGGCCGACGGCGCCGCCCCGCCCTTCCACAGCAGGCCCTCGCCGACCGGCCGCACGGCGACGAGACGGCCGCGGTCGACCAGGATCGGGCGGAACATGCCGTTGCTCGCCGGGCAGATGAGGCGTTCGCCGTCCTCATCGGTGAGGCAGGATCGGTCCTTGTAGCCCACGTGCAGCTCGTCGAAGGAGCCCAGGAAGTGTGTGGCCTGCGCGGCGCTGCGGTGGGCGGACAGGAGGTCGGGCAGGTCGGCGCGCATGTAGAGCAGGCCGGTCTTCGGGGCCGACTCGCCGGGGCCGAGCGGGCGCAGGCCTCCGCGCACCCCGCCCTCGGCGACCGCGCGCACGAGCGGGACACGGCTCCCGACCGGCTCGCCAGTGCCCTCAGGCGCGGCCGTGGCCGGCTCCTGCCCCAGCTCGACGGCGTCCTCCAGGGCGTGGGCGGTCTGTGTCTTGGGCAGTGTGGTCCAGCGGGCCAGGTCCTCGGCGCTGACCGGGCCGTGGCTGGCCGCGTAGCGGTAGGCGATGTGCGCGCAGGCGGCGCGGTGGCCGGTCCCGCCGTGGGCGACGTCGGCTCCGGCGGGCCCGGAGTCGGCGTCGGGCAGGTGGCGTGCATCCATAACGAGGTGTTCGTTGCCGGACCGCGGTCCCTGGACGAGGATCCCCTCGCGCTGGAGGCGCACCAGGAGGTGGCGGCGCCGGTAGGCCGAGACGTCCTCGCCGCGGAAGGCCTCCATGAGGCCGGCCTCCTGCCAGGCCGCCAGCAGCACCGAGCGCGTCAGCGGGCCCTGGCCCTCAATGAGGCCGAGGGCCACCTCGGCGGCGCGCTCGCACAGGGCGGTATCGACGCCGTAAGCCTTCTCGCTGTTCCGCACCCAGGTGTCGGTGCGGTGCATGAGGGCGGCCCGCAGCCAGTGGTGGTCGGCGGCAGCAGTGATGTGGACGGTGCCACGCATGGGCCAGGAACGCACCAGGTCGCCTCGCGCGAAGGCAGCCTCAACGTCGGCCGGGGTGGCGGCCGGGGCGCGCACCAGCAGGGCGTGGGGGACGGCGGAGACCTGCTGGCCCTGGATGGCGAGCTGGCGAGCCACTGCCGCGACGACGTCGGGCGCGGCGGTGGCCGGGATAAGGCCCTGGGAGATGATGCGGGCCAGGCTCACCTCGGTCGGCAGCGGCGCGGAGGAGGTGCGGGCGGCGGGCACGACTGTCTCCTCAGAACAGGCGGGAGCTCGGGTCGTCCATGCCGCGCATGGCGTCGTAGTCGAGGGTGACGCAGCGGATGCCGCGGTCCTCGGCCAGGACGCGGGCCTGCGGCTTGATGGTCTGGGCGGCGAAGACGCCCTGGACGGGGGTCAGCAGCGGGTCGCGGTCGAGGAGCTCGAGGTAGCGGGTGAGCTGTTCGACGCCGTCGATCCCACCGACGCGCTTGATCTCCACGGCCACGGAGCGGCCCTGGGCGTCCTTGGCCATGATGTCGACCGGGCCGATGGCGGTGGGGAACTCGCGGCGCACCAGGCGGTAGCCGGCGCCCAGAACCTCGATCTGCTCGGCCAGGAGCTCCTGGAGGTGGGCCTCGACGCCGTCCTTGGTGAGCCCGGGGTCCACGCCCAGCTCGTGGCTGACGTCGGAGATGGTCTCGAAGAGGCGGATGACGAGGCGGTCGTCGGTCTTGGTGGCGCTGACCTCCCAGACCTCGCGCACGCCGTCGGCGGCGGCCTCCTCGTCCGGCTCGGTGACGGCCAGGCGGGCCGGGGCGCTCATCCAGTTCAGGGGCTTGTAGGAGCCGCCGTCGGAGTGGATGAGGACCGAGCCGTCGGCCTTGAGCATGAGCACGCGGGTGGCCCGGGGCAGGTGGGCGTCCAGGCGGCCGGAGTAGTCAACAGAGCAGGAGGCAATAACGAGACGCACCCGTCCACCCTAGCGGGGCGGGCCCGGCCTCGGCGCGACGCCGGAGCCGGCGGGCCTGAGCATCGTGTCACCCGGGCAAGGCTCTCAGGGCACTGGCTCGTAGACGGTCTCCTCCAGGTCACGCATCTGCTTCTCCACGCTGTGGGCCAGGGCTGGGTCATCGAGGCGCAAGCCGAGCTCGACGTTGCGCTCCTCGGCGCTAAATGAGAAGTTGGCGCTTCCCACCAGCAGGAAGCGGTGGTCGATGCTGAGGAACTTGGCGTGGCTCGTCACGGCGCGCCCGTCATCCTCGGGAGCGCGGGTACGCATGACGACGGCGCCGCGCAGCCGCCGGGCAATCTCACCTGTGTTCAGGCGGGAGCCGCTGCCCCGGTCATGGTTCTGCTCCCGGTATCCTCGCCGTCTCTCGGGGCGGTGGAAGGGCCCGTCGGCGGCCTGGGTGTCCAGGTAGAGGCGCACGGACACCCCGGGACGCCGCGCGCGCAGGTCCACCAGGGCGGCCCACAGGGCGGAGCTGGGCTGAAGGTTGTAGGTGGCGCAAACCACCGAGGTGTTGGCGCTGCCGACCAGGGCGAACACGTCCGCCGTGAGGGCCCCGCCGCCGACTGCCCCAGCCGGGGCGGTCCACACGGGAGTCACATCCTTGATTCTGGAGGCGGCACCGGCAACGGCACGCAGGGCGTCCACAGAGTGCTTCCGCGCCTGCGGTCCAAGTCCTGCGGCGCCCAGCAGCTCACGGGCTCGTGGTCTTCTGGGCGCGGGCACGACGACGAGCGCCTGGCTCAGCGTCGCACCACCGGAGAGGCGTGCGGCGATGCCGTCGGCCTCGCTTCCGGTAAGGAAGGCGCCCAGAGCGCGCAGTGGGCTCAGTGGCTCGGAATCGTCGGTGGGCACCACGAGGTTCCCCTATGCGCTCCGGTAGTCGGAGAAGAAGGCGAGGTCTCGGCTACCACCCACGCCGCCGCCTGGGCTGTCGTCCAAGTCTGGCAGCGGGATGACGAAGCGCCGGTCGAGGAAGCGGTTGGCGCGCTCGCAGGAGGTCTCCGAGACCATGGTGCAGCAGTGACAGGCGGCGCCGTGGAGGAAGTCCTCGGGGTCCTTGGGGACGCGCCGGGCACAGACCGGGTCCGATGAGCAGCGGGTCATGGCGTGCAGGGCCTGGTCGAGGATGTCAGCCAGACGGTTGGGCTGGGACAGGGAGACCAGCCCACCCAAGGTGCCGTCGGAGTCGGAGGCGGTGGTGGTCAGGAGCATCCCGGCCGCGGCCTCGCGCTGCTCGGTGGCGCGCCAGGCGTAGATGCGCTCACTGATGGAGGCGGCCCCGTAGCCCGAGGACATCGCCATCTGACGGATGAGGGCGTGGGCGAGGGTGTGGACGAGCCAGTATCGCGGCGGGGCGAGGCGCTCGTCGGGATGGATCTGCTTGGCCGTCTCGGAGAAGCGCCGCTCGAAGTTGCGCCGGTGGGCGGAGCGATGGGCGGCCCACACGGGGCTGGTAAGCACCCTGGTCTCCCAGCGGGCGACGGCATCCTCGTCGAGCTGGATGAAGATCCCCTCGCCGCGGTCCTCGGTGGCCGGCACCCAGGTGGGGCGGCCGGAACGGACCAGGGAGACGAGCCGGGCCTCGGAGTCGTCGATCCGGTCGTAGTCGTCCACGCGAGTGAACCCGAGGACAGCGTTGACCTTGCGCAGGCGGTCGACGGCGAGCACCCGGCTCACCCCGGCCGGCACGTCCCCGAGGCTGCGTGGGGAGATGACGAGCCCACTGTCGCGGTCCTCGTGGTGGTCGCCGGGTGGTTCGGTGAGGAGGTAGTTCCACTCGGGCACGAGGAGATCCACCGGATCCCAGCTCTCACGCCGTTTGAGGCGGTCGTCGTCGCTCTCCGCGGGCAGGGGCAGCATCCTGAGGAGCTCGGTGAGCTCATCATCGTCAAGGTCCAGCAGCCGGACGGCGTCGGCATCGCCTCGTTTGAGGAGCGCGCGGACGAAGCGAAGGTTCTCTCTCACCGATTCGAGGTCCTCGCCCAAGGCTCGTCCCAGGACCGTCAGGCGATCGCGTTTCTGTTCCTCGGGGTCCAGGCGCGGCATGTCGATGATGGACTGGGTGGCGGCGAACCAGAGGTTGGAGGCGCCCACGAGCATGACGCGGGGTTCGGCCTGGCAGCCTCCCTCGGTGAAGATCCCCAGGTGGGGGTGGCGGCCGCGGCAGCGCGGGAGCCGCTGGCGCCCCTCCTCCCCCAGGGCCTGGGACATTCGTCGACGGGCTCCGCAGGCGCGGCAGGAGATGAAGGCGGTGGCGCCCCGCTGGGAGGTGTCGCTCATGGCGAGCTCGGGGTGGGTGGCCTTGGGGCAGTGGGCGCCCTCGTGGACCCACCAGTCGTAGGGGAACTCATCGAGGTGCCCGCTCGGGCAGACGATGAGGTAGCGGGCGGGCACGCACGGTGAGCGTCGTCTGCCCCGGCGCTTGGCTGTGCCCTTGGCACCCCTGCGTCCCTGGGCCGCGGCTGCCCGGGTGGGTCGCCCGGGGCAGTCGATGTGTTCGAAGACGGCTTGGTCGGGCCGGAAGGGATGGGTGTTGTGGTAGCCGTTGACGAATCGGCTGAGCGGCGCCAGGAGGTCGCAGCCGGTGCAGCGCATCCACTGGGGGAAGACTCGCGCCGGCACGCCCAGATCATCTCCATCGCGGCGTGCGCCCGGCTGCGGGAGCTGCCAGGGGAAGTGCCGCAGTTCGCTCACTTGGTGGCCGAGCATGAGCCGGACCGTTTCCAGGAGGCGGGGCGCGTGGACGGTGACGGGGTCGGCGGCACGGCGCTGCCAGATCCGCGCCCAGTCGTCCAGGCCCGTGGGCATGACCGTGAAGTGGGGCAGGTCGATGATGGCGCCGGGGCCGTAGGTGTAGAGCAGCGTCGTGGGGCGGGCGGAGCCGACCTTGGCGTAGTTCTTCTTGGCCTGGTTCTGGCTGAGGTCATCGGCGTCACCGAGAGGGTCGACGCCGATCCCGTCCTCGGGGTCGGGGGTGCCCGAGCCGTCCTGGTCGATGTCCTGGTCCTGGCTCACCGTTCCTCCTGATCCGTCCGAACGTCACTGGTTTCACTGGCCTCGCGGGGCTCCTGTCGTTCCCAGGCGGGGGCGTCGTCGGTTGAGTTGTCGATGAGCCTGGCGGGGTCCGGGGAGACGAGGAGGTTGATCTCGGGCTGAACCTCCCGCATGGAGCCTGCGACGACGAAGGGGGCGTCGTCGGGCCTGGAGCCGCCTCTGCCGGCCGACTCGGCCGAGCGCAGGAGTGGGAAGTGACGGACGTTATCCGCACCGCGCTCATAGACGAGATCGCCGCTCTTCTTGGCGACCTCCCGTTGGCGCTTCTTCCACTCCCCCACGCGGCTGGCCAGACGGTCCCGGGCGTACTTGTTCTCCTCCTCGCCGGTGGCCGCGCTGATGCGGATGGAAAGCTTGTCGACAAGCCGGTCGAGGGCCTCGGCCTGCTCGGTGACGCGGCCTGCGTTGTGCTCGGGGTTGAGACCGTCACTGCATCCGGCCTGGGTGACTCGGGCGGCGGCCACGAGGGCGCCGTCAAGTCCGCGGTCGATGGCGGTGACGGAGAAGGGGGTGACGGTCAATGGTTCGACGCGGGCGTAGAAGGTCTCGTGGAAGTGGCGGAACTGCTCATAGTGGGCCAGGTCGCGGGGCCGGGCCCAGTTGCCCAGGGTGATGACGAGGCCGGGGCGGTTCGCGTCCCGGCCCACGCGGGAGGTGGCCTGGATGTACTCGGCGGTGTTCTTGGGCTGGCCGACAACGAGCATGAGGCCGAGGCGGGAGACGTCCACGCCCACCTGGAGCATGGAGGTGGCCAGGACGACATCGTAGGGGTTCGCCGCGGCCCCTCGCTGATCCACCTTCTTGCCTGCCTGCGCGGCTGCGGCCACCGCGGCCTTGGCGGTGGTGGAGTCGACGCTCGGGTCGAAGGTGAGCGCCATGCGGTCCAGGGTGGCGGTGATGTCGGTGGAGGCGATACGCGAGGTGAGCTCGCCCAGGTGCAGGGCACCGAAAGCCGTGCCGCGGCGGCGCGGCAGGCGGGAGTCTCGGCCGGGCTTGGCCAGGCCGGTCTGGATGTCGTCCTGGACGTAGCGGGCCATGCCGGCCAGCTCCCGGGTGGCGGAGAAGTAACCGACAAGCGTCATGTAGGGGTCGGCGGCGGCCCCGAGCCGGTCGAAGAGGAGCTGGGCGCCGGCCATGACGGTCTGGGTGGTCTGGATCTCGGCAGCGGTCAGGCGTACCCCGGTGGTGGACAGGCCCACGTAGAGGCGCCCGGGGTGGGCGGCGTCAACAGGAACCGTACGGGAGAAGAAGGTGTCGGAGGCGTCAAGGACCTGGGGCGGGAAGATGGTGACGTCGCGGCCGTAGAGGCCGCGGACCTGATCGGCCACGTTGCGGACAGTGGCCGAGGAAGCCACGAGGAGGGGTCGGGCGGGCTGGCCGCTGGGCGTGTTCCAGGCGCACATGGTTTCGACGGCGGTCTCGAACAGACCGACCGTGGTCCCTAGGGCCCCGGTGATGAGGTGAAGCTCATCCTGGATGATGAGGTCCGGGGGCCGCAGCCGGGTGGCGGGACGGATCGCGGCCGCCGGCAGCTCCCCCTTAGGCTGGTGGCGCCCGTTCTCGCCGAGTGTGCAGCCGGTGAAGTCGTGGGTGGAGTCGTGGCCGGGGTAGGGGACGTAGCCGTGACGTTCGCAGCGGCGGGCGACGTGCCCGAACAGTGTGGCGGCGTGCCCCTCGCGAGCGAGGCGGGCGAGCTTGTCCACGGTGGCGATGACGAAGGCCGGGGCGAGCCGGTAGATCTCCTCATCGGTGGTCAGCACCGGCAGGCCGTCGGGCACGTTGCCGTCACCCTCGGAGAAGGGGCACTGGCCGAGCTCGTCGGAGCAGCGCAAGATGACGCGGTCGGCGCTCCCGGCAACGGAGCCGATCGTGATGTCCCCCGGGGTGAGGGGAAGGCCGCACCAGGGGCAGTGGCCGAGCTGGAGGGCGGAGAAGCGGTACCCGGCCCCGCTGCCTCCCCGGTTGTTCAGTCGTTCAAGCTCCTTCGCGGCCTCGTTCACCCGCTTGGGGGACACGGCGGTGCCGACCCACAGGCCGATACGGAAGGGCTCCTCACCCCAGATGGCGGGGTCCTCGCGACGGGCGAGCTCGGCGGCGCACACCAGGGTGGTGGCGCGCTGGAACTGTTGGGAGGTGAGCAGGCGCAGGGTGTAGCGCATGAGGACGGTGACGCCGGAGCGCCCGTCAATGGGTCCGTCGGGGGTCTCGAGGAGTCCCTGGCGGCGGCGGATGGCGAAGGCGTAGGCGGCCAGTCCCAGGTAGGCCTCGGTCTTGCCTCCACCGGTGGGGAAGAAGAGGAGCTGGGCGGTAGCCAGGTCGCCGGAGCGGCGTGGCAGGGAGGGGTCAGTGAGGGCCGGCAGCTGCATGAGGATGAAGGCGAGCTGGAAGACGCGCCAGTGGTGGGGGTAGTCGCCGGCCAGGATGCGGGCCTCGGCCTCCTCGACGCTGAGGCCGGAGTCGACGGCGCGTGCGGCGGCGATCTGGGAGCGGACGCGCTGGTCGGCCATGACCCGGTTCATGAAGGCGAAGCAGCGGCGGGCCTCGGGGTCGGTCAGGAGGTGGTCGATGCCCTCGGTGAGCTGGCTCAGGACCTGACGGGCCTCAGCCAGGGCCTCGGCGCCGGTGTCCCGCAGGTGCTCCGGCAGGGCGGCGACGGCGGCCTCCTGCTCCCCCAGCCAGTCCGTGTAGGCCTCCACGATGGGTTCCAGGGAGGCGCTGAGCTGGGCGGTGTTCTGGGACTCGGCCGCGGTGGCCAGGGTGCGCATATTGAGCTCGGCCGTCGGGACGGGAGTGGCCGTGGTCTGGGGCGTCTCCACGGTGGGCATCCAGGTGGTGCGGACCTGGAAGGCGCGGCGGGGTGCGCTCTTACCGGGCGGGGGCTTCCGCAGGCTCCAGTCGACCGAGCAGGTGCGTCCGACGGCGAACTCGAGGCGGTCGCGGTACTGGAGCTCGAGGCGGGCCTCCTCCGGGTCGGAGGCCGGCTGCGCGCCGGGAGCCGGCGGGAGGAGGGGATCGTGGACAGGGAGGAAGACGTCCCGGTTTCCCGCATCCACATGGATCTGGGTCTGGAACATCCAGGCATGGACAGGAATGCGGCGGGGCGTGATCTGGTCATTGCACAGGGCGAGCTCGATGAGGTAGCGACCACCCGGCCCGCCGGCCGGTGAGGTGTGCAGGTAGGAGTCGACGCGCAGGGTGACGTCGTCCTCGAGCACGTAGTCCTGGGTGCAGCCCGGGGTGAGGTCGGCCAGGCGCAGGGGAAGGCTGTGGTGGTGCGGGATGCGCCGGTAGCGAGTGATATGAGAATCCCGCCTACTGGCCGGGGCGGAGGAGGGAGCAGGAACCTCTGCGTCATCGCGGCCGGTGGACTCATAGGTGCCCCAGCTGACGTGGATGGTGATGGACTCCAGCTCGGCGGGGTCGGCGGGGACCTGGAAGCGCAGCCCCATGGAGGCCGGGATCATGAGTCCGCGGCGCACGGGTTCGTCATCGGCGTCCTGACCAGGGTCCTCCTCGGTGGTGGCGTTGGTCGTCTCCTCCTCGACGCCGGTGACGGGGGCGCCGGTGGAGGCCGCGGCCTCGAGGTCGTCGGCGGCGCCGGTCAAGCGCGTGGGTGCGATGCGGCCCAGGAGATAGCGATCATCGGGCGGGGTGGTGAGGATCTCGGTGTCACCTTCGGCGGGGCCGATGAGCTCGCGCTTCAGGACCTCGACGAGTCCGGCCCGGGCAGAGGCCGAGGTGTTGCCGAGCTTCTTGTCAAAGACGTAGGTGGTGCCGTCATGCGCATGAGTCCCGGCCGTTGGGTCGGTGGAAGGCGTGTCCGCGAAGGGCGCGGTCTTAGATGTCAAGGGTCGCCTCCCGGGTCTGGGCAGAGTTGGCGGGCTTACGGCCGCGCCGGGAGCGGGAACCGCCGGTAGACCGACCGGAGGCTGCCGCAGCAGCGGCCTCCGCAGCGGCGCGGCGGTGGTTCTCCTCCAGGAGACGGTCAAGAATCTCCACGCGAGTGGCCGGGGGCACAGTCCAGCGGGTCATCTCCCGGTAGGTGCAGAAGCCGTGGGTGAGGTCGAGATCCTCCCAGCCGTAGGCGGCGGCGACGGCGGCATCGAGCTCCACATGGATGGCGCGCATGCGGTCCACATCCGGATCGGTGCCCGCCTCCAGACCGGGGTCGTTGACAAGGTTGTAGAGCTTGGTGAGGCCAAGGTCACGCCGCAGCATGATCTCCCGGCGCTCGGTGTCTAGCGTGCGACCAATAGCCTCCAGCTCCGGTGTGGGTTCAGGGCGAGGAAAGGTCTCAAAGACATCCGACGGCGTATAACGAGGATCGCTGCGCATACCCGACCCATAGGCAATAGCCCAATACTGATGAAACGAGGACGACAGAACCGCCTGCTGTGCATACGAGTCAGTAGCAAAAACAACAGTAGCCTCACTCATCACACTCCCTGTACAAACACGGACTGGCATAACAGTTTTACTTACCCTTGCGATAACAAGCACCTCATTGAGATCTGCAATCGCTTTTCGCATCGCTGGCCGAGAGTTCCAGTACTTCCACCATTCATTAACCATACGAGGATACTTTTCAGCATCCTTCACCACACGTTCTGGGCGAACCTTATCAAATACGCGTTGCCACGGCAGCTTATACTGCCGCGCCACCTCTTGACTTCGCTCATTGAAGTCCACGACCCATCGGGAAGCGGAACAGTCTGAACGAGAGTTGAGATCCTCTCCATTGAGATAAGGGAAAAGCACCTCGGCATTGCAAGCATCCTCCACAACCCACTCTCGCGCCTCTCCTGCATCCAAGATAAAACCCTTGCCAAGAATATAACACCCAACAAAGGAAACGCCGCCGTTTTCACTGAGACGTTCAGCCTTCCCCTCTACACGACCGACCGGTTCGAGAAGGCTGCTGATTCGGGGTACCGGCACATCATCACAGATCGTCGTTATATGCGAGGAGACGGCACCGCGCGTCCCCCACACTGCCGCGAACTCGAGGTTGGCACCCTGAGAGGGCCAAGAGCGCGACCGAATAGCACGGGTGATGGTGAAGCCGAAGCCCACCATCTGATCCAGCCCTACCTTGCGGGTACTACCCTGAGCAATCGTGTTGGTGGCAATGAGTCCCAAGGCGCCATGTTCATTGAGCAGCGAGAAGGCTCGAAGGAAGAAGTACGCAACAAGATCGGCGTTACCCGATTCATTCCCTGCAAGGACACTGACGAACCACTCTCGGAGATTCTTCCCCATCGCAGGACTGATCTTCATACCACCCAGGAAAGGAGGGTTTCCAACAATTGCGTCAAAGCCGCCGCGCTCCATGACCTCGGGCATGGCCAGGGGCCAGTGGAGGCAGTGCCAGCGCTTGTAGTCGGTGGGCACGG
The DNA here is from genome assembly GCF_031296635.1 of Actinomyces acetigenes. Classification (NCBI taxonomy): domain Bacteria; kingdom Bacillati; phylum Actinomycetota; class Actinomycetes; order Actinomycetales; family Actinomycetaceae; genus Actinomyces; species Actinomyces acetigenes. Next base: position 209,433 of record NZ_JASPFC010000001.1, on the reverse strand, counting down.
TCGGGGTGAGGCCGCGTTCCAGAATGGCCTCGAGCATGGAGTCGTCACCGGCTCCCTCAGTGGGGAAAGCGCGGCCGAGGGCCACGGCCAGGTTGCTGTAGGCCTCATTGATCGCTTGCCCCGATTTCGCCTCAGTCTTGGGGTTGAGGCCCACGGCCACGATGGCGTCGGCCACTCGGGTCAGAAGCTTCAGGTCCTCCTGGTTCTCATGCTGGAGACGCTGCTTGGTCGTCGTCGAACGGGCGGGGTCGGTGCTGCTGACCTCGCTGGAGAGATCCTGGCGACGCTCAGTCACCCTCTTGACCACGGTGTCGACATCGAGAGCCTTGACATAGGCGCCAGTGCGGTCGAGCTCGAAGAGTCGTTGTGTTGTCGCTGCCGCGGGGTCGATGTGCTGGACCTTGAGCTGGCTCAGGTCGGTCAGGCCCAGGAGCGAGTTGCCGACGAAAACCTTGTCATCGACGAAGCTGAAGGGCTTGTCCTTATCCAGCGAGACGAGCCACAGGGAGAGTTTGCACATCTCCACGGCCATCTCGTTGATATCCACCCCGTAGAGGCAGCGGGCCACTACCTGTCGCAGAGCCTGTCGCTCCAGGTCAGCCGGCCGCGTGCCCTGCTGCAGCGCGCCCTCTCGGGTCCATGCCTCGACGAGCTCGCGGGCCAGGAATCGGGCCGCCGCCACGAGAAAGGCGCCCGAGCCGCAGGCGATATCCGCCACGTGCAGGTCGAGGATGCGATCGGAGGACACCGGCTGCCACTGGCTGCGGTCGTCGGTCTCATGGGGGCCGGGTGAGTAGACGAGTGGCTCCAAGGCGTACCTCACCACCTCCTCGGCCAGGGAGCGGGGCGTGTAGTGGGCTCCGGCGTTGCGCCGTGACGGGGTCTCGGTCACGACGAGGCCCCCGCGCTGGATGACGACCGGCCGGCCCCGCAGGTCCCTGCGGATGACGCCGATCCAGGGGCGCAGATCCGCGCGCAGGGTCTCATCGCGGGTGACGGCGAGCAGGGCGCGGTCGGCGTCGGGCAATGTGTCCCCGGCGACGAGAGCCTTGGCCAGGGTTTTGCAGGTGGGTGGCTTGGCCCCGGGTTGGTCCTCCTTGATCCAGGCGATGATCGCCCCGGCGAGGTCGGTATCCTCGGCATGCTGCTCCGCGAGCTCGTTCAACACCGACAGCGGGACCTCGGGCTCCTCACCCTCCTTGCCGAGCAGGCCGAGGATCGTCTCCTCGGCGCGGGTACAGGTGTAGCCGAGCAGGCCCTCGTAGATGTAGCCGATCTGCTCCACGTCGATGTCCCGGAAGGACAGGCGCCGAGCCTCCTGGCCCTTGAGGCGGGCGGTCTGGAGGGAGCGCAGCACGTGGAGCATGACCCGGTCGGAGACGGTGAGCAGCAGGGTACCGCTGGCATCCGTGGCCGTCAGGAAGGGGAAGCGTTCGGGGTCGAACAGGGAGCCGCCGTAGGCGGGGATGCGCATGTCCTCGACGTTGACGCCGCCGTGCAGGGCGCGGGAGGTGGCCAGCAGCCGGTGCCAGGTCAGGCTTGTGCCGTCCATGGACTCCTCGCCCTCGTCGCGGGCGCGCGCCTCCAGGGCGTCCAGGACCGTGGCCAGGCCATAGCCGCCGGTGTAAAGGGAGTCAGTGGGCAGCAGCCCACGCTCCTCGGCGAAGAGGAGGAAGACGCAGCGCATCATGACGGTGACAACCGCCTCGTAGACCTCCCGAGGCTCGGCTCCCAGCGGACCGCCCTCCGCCTCTCCGCCCGGATCGTTGCCAGGCTCGGAGTCCCCCGAACTCACTGAGGTCTCGCTTTCGGCAGCCTTGAGGAGGGCGTCGGACAGGGCTGAGACAATGAGCTCAACCGCGCTGCGCACCTGGGTGCCCAGGGCCTCGGTGACCTCCTCCGCGGCCAGGACCGAGTCCTCGAAGAGCCGGGGCAGGCGGTGCGCCGCGGTACCACCCACCAGGCGGCGCACGCTCAGGAGCTCGCAGAAGGCGTCGCGGGTGGCCGGCTCCTCCACCCAGGTCTGACAGTCCACGACACCGGAGGCCGCACTTCCCTCCCGCGGGGCGCTCACAAGCGCCCACCAGCGCCCGTCGGTGACCACGCCGATCGAGCAGGTGGAGCCCGGGGCTCGCAGCATTGCGGCCATCCGGTCGATGGGGCTCGTGGCCCAGCCGTCCTGGCCCACCTCCCGCAGGAAGTCGGCCGGGTCGGTCACCAGGACCAGGGCGCCGACCTCCTCCCCGCGCATGAGCGCCCCGGTCGGGGTGACCGTCACGGCTTGGATGCCGTCGGAGGCGGCGCGGTAGGTCTCCGCGAGCGCCGGTCGGTCCTGCGCGGTCACCCAGAAGTCACCCCAGCCCACGACCTCGGTGAGTACCGCCCCCACCCAGGTGTCCCGTGCACGGCGGTAGAAAGTCAGAGTCGCCTCGGAGTCCCGGTCCGCGTCCCAGGCGTCCCAGGCCCGGTCCAGGGTGGGCTTGGCAGCGCGCAGTACCTCGCGGCGCTCGCGACTCAACCCCGGTATGCCCTGCGGGTAGAGGCCGGTAAGGACGGGAACGGAGAGAAAGGGGCCCTCGGTGTCCACCAGGCCCAGCCACGCCCGGTGCTGCTGCGCGGGGCTGCGCCCGCCCGAGGTACCGCGGTCGGTACCAGCGGCTCCCCTACCAGCGTTACGGCCTCGGGTGCGGGCCTTCGATGCAGGTGTCCTCGGACTCATGACTGCCTCCCCCAGGTCTCGGCGTCCTCCTCGGTGACGGCCAGGACGAGGGCCACCGAGGAGACGTAGGGCCGGACGTCCTCGTAGCGTGAGCGCACCGCCGTCTCCTCGCGGGTCTCCTCCCCGGCCAGGTCCTCCAGGCGGTCCTCCATGGCGCGGATGTCCCGGGCGCGCTGCTGGCGCTGCTCACCGGACCACAGGTCCAGCATCGCCTGCTGCTCACGCTCCTGGGCACGCAAGTGGGCCAGTGAGTCCGTCAGGTTGGCGCGGAAAGCGGCGAAGATGCCGCGCACGCGGCCGAGATCCGCCTGGCAGCGCTCGTCGAGGCTCTGGTGGACGCCCGTCTGCAGGCTCTGGGCCCGGCGGGCCGTCTCCTCCACGAGGCGGGTGCGCAGGTGACCGCCGTCGTTCCACAGGGTTGCCAAGTGACTGCGCACTTCGGGGCCGGCCAGGCGGTAGCTGCCCGGGTCGAGGGAGCGGTCCAGGACCTCGTGCAGCGTCTCCTCGGCGATGCGGTGTCCGCGCAGGCGCACACCGGTGACGAAAACCTGCTCATGCAGGCGCAGGCCGCCGCGTCCCACCAGCACCAGACGGGACATGGAGGCTGCGCAGGAGTGCTCCAGCCCCGGTAGGACCACGGCCGTCACCCGGCTGACCTCCGAGTGGGGACTGAAGAGATTGGCTCGCAGGACACGGGTGGACTTGCGCATAAGCGGATGACCCAGGTGGACGTGGACGATGCCGGGGAGGCGCCCGGCCTCCTCATCGAAGGTCACCGGCCGCAGCCGACCCGGGTGAAGCCGGGTGTCCAGGCCGACCAGCGCATCCTGCCAGGAGCGCGCCAAGTCCGGGACCGCGAAGACACCCGCATCGGTCAGCTCGGAGCCAACCTCCTCCAGGGTTGGCTGGTGGGTCATGCTGAGGGCCTCATTCACTACACGCTGACCGGCCTGCGGGGTCAGGTGCATGTCTGCCTTGGTCCGCTCATAGCCACGGGCCAGGGCGGTCAGCTGCTGGTTGAGCCGGCCGCTGCCAGCCAGGGCAGAGTCGATGGCCTGCTCATCGCGGCCGCGGGCCGGGGCCTTGCGCAGGCTGCGCCCCAGGAAGCGCTTGGTGATCTGCTCGTCAATGAGCGGGTTGACCGCGCCCAAATCCCGGGTCTCGGTGGCGATCTTCTCCGCCAGCCGTCCCAGGAATTCCTGGTGCCCCGCGTAGAGGCCCTCGCCGGAGGCCACCGGGACGAGGTAGAAGATCGTGGGGGTCTCCCGCTGGCCGTAGCGGTCAATGCGCCCCACCCGCTGCTCCAGGCGGGAGGGGTTGAAAGGGACGTCGAAGTTGACCAGGCGGTGGCAGTAGGTCTGCAGGTCGATGCCCTCGCCGGCGGCGTCGGTGGCCACGAGGACGCGCACGTCCTCCTCGGCTGGATCGGCGTTGAATCGCGCCCGGATGTCCTCGCGCTCCTCGGCGGAGGTGGAGCCGCGGATGACTGCCAGGCGCTCGCCGTAGCCCTGCTGGCGCAGAACAGAGACGATCCAGTCGAGGGTATCCGCGTACTCAGTGAAGACAACGACCCGCTCATTGGTCCACGTGCGCCCGTCGGGCCGACAGACGGCGTCGAACATGGACACAAGCGCCTCGAGGCGGGAGTCGGGGCGGGACTGGTAGCCGCGCGCCCACTGGGCCAGGTCCTCGAGCTGGTCGCGCGTGGCGGCGCTCAGTGGGTCCGAGCCGCGGGTGGCCAGCAGGGTGTCCAGCTCCGGCTGGGCGATGAGGCCCTCCTCCTCATCGGACTGGCCCGAGCCCATGACCTCGGTGTAGTAGTCGTCGTAGGCGTCATTATCGTCGCCGAGCCAGTCCGCGTCGCCCGTGGGCAGGGTGGGATCGAGGTAGCCCTCCAGGGTCTGGGCAAAGGCCCAGGGGCTGGACAGGAAGCGCTTCTTGAGCAGCAGGGCAGCGATGTCGAGGCTGCGCCGCCCCTGGGCACGCCCGGAGCTGCGCAGCAGCGAGTCCAGCTCGGCGTAAGCGCGCTCCTCATCGTCGGAGGGCTCGTAAGGGAGCACCTCGACCCGGCGGCCGCGGAAGTCCTTGTCGGTGATCTGCGACTTCAGGCGCCGCACGGTCACCTCCTCCAGCGCGGTGGAGTCGATGCTCGCGCCGCGGGCGAAGCGGCGCGGATCGATCATCTCCAGCAGGGCGGAGAAGGACTCGGTGTAGCCGTTGTGGGGCGTGGCAGAAAGGAAGAGGCGGTGCTCGCACTTGTCCGCCAGGCGCCGCAGGGCCCGGGTGCGCTGGGAGTCCACGGCATAGCCGCGCCCTCCCCCGGCCGCCGAGGGCGCCGCCGGGGCCACGTGGTGGGCCTCGTCGACGACGAGCACATCGAAGGCGTAGCGGCGGGCCGATGCCGAGCGATCGGTCTCCGCCAGGACCTCACGCAGGAGCCGCTGGGCACGCACACCCGGCAGCCAGGCCATGGAGACGATAATGCGCGGGTGCAACCGCAGCGGGTTGGCCGCCAGGCCGTAGGTGCGCCGGTCAGCGGCCATTCGTGCGGAGTCCACGATGACGAAGTCCAGGCCGAACTTCTCGCGCATCTCGTCGCGCCACTTCAGCGCCAGGCTCGGCGGGCACACGATGATGACCGAGCGAGCCCGGTGGCGCAGGAGGAGCTCCTCGATGACCAGGCCCGCCTCAATGGTCTTGCCCAGGCCGACGTCGTCGGCCAGCAGCAGGTTGGTGCGCGGGGCCGCCAGCGCTCGGCGCAGTGGCTCGAGCTGGTAGGGCTCGAGGGTGGCACCTGAGCGGAAGGGTGACTGGAAGGCCTTGGGGTCGGCGGAGGTGACGGCGCCCCAGCGGACGGCATCGACGAAGGCGCCCAGGGTGTCAGGGGCGTCGAAGTCATCGGCGGAGATGGTCTCCGGCAGGCCCCGGTCCGGGACCACGGAGTTGCCGACCTCGAGCTCCCAGACGACGCGCAGCTCCTCGCCCATACGGTCCTCGTCGAGGGACTGGAGAGTGACAACGTGCTCGAGGAGAGGACGGCCGTCGTCGGCCGAGCTGCGGGGTAGGCCCTGGGCCTGGACATCGGTGACGGCCCAGGGCCTGCCCCGCACCTGGACGACCTGGCCCGCCTCGGGAGGCGCCGGTGTGCGCGATGCTGTGACGGTCTGGGACACGACGATTTCCTCCGGTCGCCTGGGGCAGGGAGTCGCACCTTGCGGGCAGCCACGCGACCGCGTCATCTTAACCCAGCCTCGAGACCGTCCCACACCGGATCAGGGGCTGTTTCTCAGGCGTGACCCGGGGCCTGGGGACGCAGCGTCAGGCGATGGCGGCACCGTGCACCGTCGTCGAGAACGTACTTCTCGACCGAGGACTGCGATGTCCTACAGATGACTGGGAGGGGACCCCAGTAGCCTGGGGGAGAACGCAGTCCTCGGGCGAAAGGTACGTCGCCGATCCGGCCAGGGGGCTGCGTCTCCACCCCAGCCCCAGCGGATCCGGTCGCCGGGCTCATCGGCCAGCCTCAGCCGCCGGGCTCATCGCCGGGCCCCGACGTCGGGTCTCAGAAGAGCCGGGGCTGCTCGGGGGCGGCGGACTCCACCCAGGCGACCAGCGCCGAGTGGGACTCCTCCATCATGGCCAGGTCGAAGCCGTCGGGGCTGCGGGTGGCGTCCACGCAGTGCACCTCGACGACGCGTCCCTGCTCCCGGCGGCGCCGGGCGGTGGAGAGCTCCAGGTCCAGGCGCCTCCACACCCGTGTGGGCCGCGTGGACAGGGACACGAGCCGGTACCACTCCAGGGAGTCGAGCTGGAAGGAGGCCACCCCGCTCAGCCAGCGCTGCCCCCCGGTGGGGCGCATGGCGCACTCGAAGGAGCCGACCTGCCCGGCCAGGTATCGCAGACGCACCAGGAACCCGCCTGCCAGCAGCACGAGGGCGGTGACGGCAATCGCCACGACCATCCACACGTGCTGCCCCATGACTCAGGCCTCCGCGCCCTGCTTCACGTGGTCGGCGGCGATCGTGATGACGTCGTGGTCCACGGAGCAGAAGCCGCCGGACACCTCGATCCTGCGCATCTCGCCGTCGACGGGACTCAGTCGCACCGGACCGGACCCCAGGACCGCCACGAGGGGTTGGCGGCCGGGTAGGACCCCCAGCTCTCCGTTGACCAGGGGCACGGAGACCTGCGTCGCCTCACCGGTCCAGGCCTCGCCCGCCGGCGAGACCACCTCAACGTGTAAGGCCATGTCCCCCTCCTTTCCTGCTTCCTGCGCCCGGCTCTTCCCGGATCCTAACGACTCAGGCCTTGAGCTCGGCGGCGCGACGCTCCAGGTCCTCAATACCACCGATGTTGAAGAAGGCCTGCTCGGGCAGGTGGTCGTAGTCACCGTCGCAGATGCGGCGGAACGCCTCGATGGTCTCCGACAGCGGCACGGTGGAGCCGGCCACGCCGGTGAACTTCTCTGCCATGTAGGTGTTCTGGGACAGGAACTGCTCGATACGGCGGGCACGGGCCACCGTCACCTTGTCCTCCTCGCCGAGCTCGTCGACACCGAGGATCGCGATGATGTCCTGGAGCTCCTTGTTCTTCTGGAGGATGGACTTCACGCGGGTGGCGACGTCGTAGTGCTCCTGGCCCACGTAGCCGGGGGCCAGCAGGCGCGAGGTGGAGGTCAGCGGGTCCACGGCCGGGTAGATGCCCCGCGAGGCGATCTCACGGCTGAGCTCGGTGGTGGCGTCCAGGTGGGCGAAGGTCGTGGCCGGCGCCGGGTCGGTGTAGTCGTCGGCGGGCACGTAGATCGCCTGCAGGGAGGTGATGGAGTGGCCGCCGGCGGAGGTGATGCGCTCCTGGAGCTGGCCCATCTCGTCGGCCAGGTTGGGCTGGTAGCCCACGGCCGAGGGCATGCGGCCCAGCAGCGTGGAGACCTCGGAGCCGGCCTGGGTGAAGCGGAAGATGTTGTCGATGAACAGCAGCACGTCCTGGTGCTGGACGTCGCGGAAGTACTCGGCCATCGTCAGGGCGGACAGGGCCACGCGCAGACGCGTGCCCGGCGGCTCGTCCATCTGGCCGAAGACCAGGGCGGTCTTGTCGAACACGCCGGCCTCGCCCATCTCGACGATGAGGTCGTTGCCCTCGCGGGTGCGCTCCCCCACGCCGGCGAACACGGAGACACCACCGTGGTTCTGGGCCACGCGCTGGATCATCTCCTGGATGAGGACGGTCTTGCCCACGCCGGCGCCGCCGAACAGGCCGATCTTGCCGCCCTGCACGTAGGGGGTGAGCAGGTCGATGACCTTGATGCCGGTCTCGAACATCTGCTCCTTGGACTCGAGCTGGTCGAAGGCCGGGGGCTGGCGGTGGATGGGCCAGCGCTCGGTGATTTCCAGCTGCTCGCCGGGGGCGAGGTTGAGGACGTCGCCGGTGACGTTGAAGACGTGCCCCTTGGTCACGTCGCCCACGGGCACGGAGATCGGCGCTCCGGTGTCGCGCACCTGCGAGCCGCGCACGAGGCCGTCGGTGGGCTTGAGGGAGATCGTGCGCACGATGTTGTCACCCAGGTGCTGGGCGACCTCCAGGGTGATCTCGTGGGGCTCCTCGCCGGCGCTGGTGGCCTGGACGGTCACCTTGAGGGCGTTGTACATCGCCGGGATCGCATCAGGCGGGAACTCGACGTCGACGACGGCGCCGATGATGCGGGTGATACGTCCCGTCCCGGGAGTAGTGGTGTCAGCCATGTGCGTTCTTCCGTATCTTCCAGAGCTGAGAGGGGTCCTGCTCGGTGAGGTGAGTCTGTGTGGGGTTCTCGACGACGTCGGGGGCTGCCCGGTCTATTCGGCCCCCAGGGCGTCGGCACCCGAGACGATCTCAGTGATCTCCTGGGTGATGTCGCCCTGGCGGGCCGCGTTGGCCAGGCGGGTGTAGGTGGTGATGAGGTCCTCGGCGTTGTCCGTGGCCGTGTGCATGCCCTGCTGGCGGCTGGCCAGCTCGGAGGCGGCCGACTGCAGCAGGGCGTTGCGGATGCGCGAGCCCATGTAGCGGGTCAGGAGGGCGTCAAGCACCTCGGAGGGCCCGGGCTCGAACTCATACAACGGCATGGAGCTGCCGCGCTCGGCCTCCAGCTCCTTCTCCAGGGCCTCGTTGCCGGCCTCATCGAGCTCACCGGCACCTTCGACGTCGACCACCTTGAGCGGCAGCATACGACGCACCTCGGGGACCTGGGAGATCATCGAGACGTAGCGGGTGAAGACGATGTGGACCTCGGCCACGCCACCGGCCTCGGGCGGCTGGAGGAAGTAGTCCAGGAGGACGGTGGCGACCTCCTCGATGGACTCGTCGCTGGGACGGTCCGACTGTCCGGTCCAGGAGAACTCGATCGGCCTGTCCCGGAAGCTGAAGTAGTTATGGGCGCGTCGGCCGAAGGTGAAGATCACCGGCTCCTTGCCGTCCTTGACCAGCTCCTCGATGAGGCGGCCGGTCTCGCGCAGGATAGTGGCCGAGTAGGCGCCGGCCATGCCGCGGTCGGAGGTGACCACGAGGATCGCCACGCGCTTGGTGTCGGTGCGCTTCTGGGTGATGGGGTGCTCATCAAAGCGGGAGTACGTCCCCAGTGCGGCCACCGCCTGGCTCAGGGCGTGATCGTAGGGCGAGGCCTCCTGCGCGTTGCGGCGCGCCTGCCCGATCCGGGACGAGGCGATGAGCTCCATCGCCCGGAACACCTTCTGGAGGGTCTGGGTCGATCGAATGCGCTGCTTGTAGACGCGCTGGTTTCCTGCCACGTCAGCCCCTCTTGACCACGAGCTGCTCGGTGGTCCTCTCCGCGGTGGGCTCCTCCTCGGCCTCGACCACCTGGGCGCCCAGCATCTGGCCGCCGGAGAGGAAGGTGCGCCGGAAGGCCTCGACGGCCTTGACCAGGGCCTCCTCGGTCTCATCGGTGAGCTGCCCGGTGGACTCGATGGTGTCGAGGATGTCGGTGTTGCGCCGCAGGTGGTCCAGGAAGGCGGCCTCGAAGGGAAGGACGTCGGAGACGTCAATGTCGTCGAGGTAGCCCTTGGTTCCGGCCCAGACGCTGGCGACCTGCTCGGCCACCGGGTAGGGCGTGTACTGGGGCTGCTTGAGCAGCTCCATGAGGCGCTCACCGCGGGTGAGCTGGGCGCGGGTGGCGGCGTCCAGGTCGGAGGCGAACATGGCGAAGGCCTGCATGGAGCGGTACTGCGCCAGGGTGATCTTGAGGGTTCCGGCGACCTTCTTCATGGCCTTGACCTGAGCGGCGCCGCCCACACGGGACACGGAGATACCGACGTCGACGGCGGGGCGCTGATCGGCGTTGAACAGGTCGGACTGGAGGAAGATCTGCCCGTCGGTGATGGAGATGACGTTGGTGGGGATATAGGCCGAGACGTCATTGGCCTTGGTCTCGATGATCGGCAGCCCGGTCATGGAGCCCGCCCCCAGGTCGTCGGAGAGCTTGGAGCAGCGCTCCAGCAGGCGCGAGTGGAGGTAGAAGACGTCACCGGGGTAGGCCTCGCGGCCCGGCGGACGGCGAAGCAGCAGGGAGACGGCTCGGTAGGCCTCGGCCTGCTTGGACAGGTCGTCGAAGACGATGAGGACGTGCTTGCCCTGGTACATCCAGTGCTGGCCGATGGCCGAGCCCGTGTAAGGCGACAGGTACTTGAAGCCGGCCGGGTCGGAGGCCGGGGAGGCCACGATGGTGGTGTACTCCAGGGCGCCGCGCTCCTCCAGGGTGGCGCGCACGGCCGCGATGGTGGAGCCCTTCTGGCCGGTGGCCACGTAGATGCAGCGCACCTGCTTGTTCGGGTCGCCGGACTCCCAGGCGCTCTTCTGGTTGAGAATCGTGTCCAGGGCGATGGCGGTCTTCCCGGTCTGGCGGTCGCCGATGATGAGCTGGCGCTGACCGCGGCCGATCGGGATCATCGAGTCGATGGCCTTGAGCCCGGTCTGGAGGGGCTCGTGGACGGACTTTCGGGCCATGACGCCGGGGGCCTGGAGCTCCAGGGCGCGGCGTCCCTCAGCCTCGATCTCGCCCAGGCCGTCGATGGGCCGGCCCAGCGGGTCGACGACGCGACCCAGGTAGGCGTCGCCCACTGGCACAGAGAGGACCTCGCCGGTGCGGCGCACGACCTGACCCTCGTCGATGCCGTCGAAGGAGCCCAGGACGACGACACCGATGCTGCGCTCCTCGAGGTTCATGGCCAGGCCGGCGGTACCGTCCTCGAAAGTGAGCAGCTCGTTGGCCATGACGCCGGGCAGGCCCTCGACGTGCGCGATGCCGTCAGCGGCGAAGACGACGTGCCCGACCTCCTCAGCCGCGACCTCGGCGGGCTTGTAGGACTCGGCGAACTCGTTCAGGGCCGAGCGAATCTCCTCGGGCCTGATGGTCAGCTCTGCCATCTCGTCTCCTTGCTGGTTGCGTTCTGGGGGCCGGCGGCGCTAGGCGTGAGCGACGACGGCGCGGGGTGGGGTGGTGAAGTTGTGGGTCGGCGTGCGATCAGCGGGCTAGCCCGCCAGGCGAGTGCGCAGCTCGGCGACGGCGCTGCTCACGGTGCGGTCCATGACGTAGTTCCTCGTCGAGATGCGGACTCCGCCGATGACCGCGGAGTCGACCTCGCAGTTGAGGTCGACCTTGGTGCCCAGGCGGCGCTCCAGGATGGTGCGCAGGCGCTCCTCCTGAGCCGAGGTCATGGGGATGGCGGTGACGACGTCAACGATGGTGCGCTGGCGCATCTCGGCGGCCAGCTCGACGACGCGGCGCAGGTTGCGCAGCGGACCGCCCTCGGCGTGGTGGCGCATGCACCAGTCCACCAGGCTCATAGCGGGAGCACTGATGTGGGGGGCGAAGACGGCCTCGACCAGACGGACCCGGGCCTCGGTGCTGGTACGGCGCGAGGGGGTCAGGGCCTCGCGCAGCTCGCGGTTGTCGGCGATCTGCTCGTGGACCTCGAAGAGCTGCTGCTCGATCTGCCCCACCGAGCCGTCCGCGTGGGCGCCGGCGAGGATCGCCTCGATGCCCAGGTCGTGGAGGGCGGAGACCAGGTCGACGGCCTTGGACCAGCGACCGCGGACCATGGCGCTGAGCAGGTCGACGACGCGCTCGTCCACGGTGCCGGTGAAGAGCCGGCGGGCCAGGGCCACCTTGTCCTCGGCCTCGCGGCCCGGGTCGGTCAGTGGACCGGACAGCGAGTGGACGGCGACCTGGTGGGCCAGGGCGAGGATCTGGCGACCCAGCTCCTGGCCCTCGACGCCCGCGGCCGTGAGCACCGGGCTCCAGGCCTGGCTCACGGTCTGCCGGGTGGCGGCAGTTCCTGTTCTCACCGCGTCGCCTCCGCGGTGGAGCCGACGCCGGCGTCGAGTCCCTCAACCGGCTCCATGGTCTCGAGCTCGTCGAGGAACCGGTCGATGACCCGCTCGGACAGGGCGGTGTCGCTCAGGTGCTCACCGACGATGCGCTCGGCCAGGGTGGAGGCGAGCATGCCGACGTCGGTGCGCAGCGAGATCTGCGCGGCCTGCTTCTCGGCCAGGATCTGACGCTGGGCGCCCTCGATGATGCCGGCGGCCTCCACCTGGGCGTCGTTGCGGGCCTTGGCTACGATCTCCTTAGCCTCGCCCTGGGCGTTGTCGCGGATGCGTGCGGCCTCGCGACGGGCCTCGTCCACGAGCCGGGCTGCGCGCTTCTCGGCGTCGGCCTGGTCCTGCTTGGCCTTGTCGGCCAGGTCGAGGCCCTCCTGGATGCGCTGGGCGCGCTCGTCCAGCACGGCGTAGAGCCGGGGCAGGGCGTAGCGGCCCACCACCAGGAGGATGAGCAGGAGGACGATCGCCGCCCAGAAGATCTCATAGGCCGGGGGGAGGAGGCTGAACTCCGAGTCTCCTGCGTGCCCGCCTTCAGCAGCCAGCGAGAGCATCACTTGATGAGGGGCAGGACGAAGCCGATGAGGCCGAGGGCCTCGACCATGCCCGCGCCGATGATCATGTTGGTGAACAGGCGTCCGGCCACCTCGGGCTGACGGGCCGTGGCCTCCTGGGTCTTGCCGACCATCAGGCCGATGCCGATGCCCGGGCCGAGCGTGGCCAGGCCGTAGCCGACGTATGCGAGCGCAACGGAGGTCATATCTGGTTCCTTCTTTCTAGCGCCGGGTGGCGCAGGTGGGGTCGGTGGAAGAGGCTTGGGCGACGCGCTGTGGCGGCTAGTGAGCCTCGATGGAGAGCTTGATGTAGACGGCGCTGAGGATGGTGAAGATGTAGGCCTGCAGGACCGCGACGAAGATCTCGAACAGGGTCACCACGATCATGGCGGCGCCGGTGAGGGCGCCGGCCGCCGAGGTCACCTGCAGCTGATGGAGCAGGAGGGTGGTGCCGTAGAAGGTCATCCCCAGCAGCATGTGCCCCGAGACCATGTTGCACAGCAGACGCAGGGTGAGCGTCACCGGCCGCACGATGAAGTTCGAGAGGAACTCGATGGGGGTGATGAGCAGGTACATCGCCTTGGGCAGTCCCGGAGGCATGAGCTGGGAGGCGAAGAAGTGCCCGACCCCCTGCTCCTTGATGCCGGCGCCGATGAAGGTGACGTAGGTCAGGGCCGCGAACACCATGGGGACGGCGACCACTGAGGAGGCTGCGATGTCGAGGCCCGGGATGACGCCGGAGATATTCATGGCGAGTATGCCCAGGAAGAGGGTTCCCAGCAGCGGGGCGAAGCGGCGGCCGTTCTTGTTGCCCAGGAGCATGAGGGCCACGTTGCTGCGCACGAAGTCGGCGATGATCTCCAGCAGGGCCTGGCCGCGTCCGGGAACCAGCCTGAAGCGGCGGGCAGCGGCCACCCCCAGGATCAGGCACAGGGCCCCACCCATGACCAGACGGACGAAGGTGAGGCGGTTGAACTGCAGGAGAGTCCCCTCACCGAAGAGCGCCCCGGGGGTGAAGTCCTTAACGCCGGGCATGTGCGCATCCTTCGTGAAGGCAGGCACCGCGGTCAGCGCGATAACAGCGACCAGGACGATCAGGAGCACCCAGTACCACAACGGTTTGACGAACGGCTTGGCGTCAGCCGTCCGCGGCGCGGCGACATCGTCTGCAACCGCGCCGTTCTCGGTGACAGTGTTGGTGGACAGGAGTTCCTCCCAATGTCTCTCACGCTTCGAGGCCCGTTCTGACAGGCCCGCTCATCACTAGTCATGCTAACGCCTCACAGGGGTCTGACGAAGCCAACCGGACGTCTTGTCGCGGTCCGTCACTGTCACGACATCCTGTACACGGCCCCATCCGCCGGTCAGGGGCGGTCCGCAGGCTCATCCTTCTTCGGCTCCACCGCAAGGATTCGCGCCTGCGCCAGGACGGTCGCCTCAGCGAACATGCCCACCAGGATCGCCACAATGAGTGAGATTCCAATCACTCTGGTATCGCATCCCAGGGCTCTTCCGCCTAGGAGCCCCACCGCCAGGAGCGCGATCTTTCCCAGGTACCCGCCTGCTACCCAGGCCACCAGACCCCCCGTATCGGAGTGGACCATGCGGTCCAGGAACCACCAGCTCGCGACCAGGAGCAGCGTCGTCGTCCCCACTGCGGCCAGCAGCGTGCCCAGCGGCTGAGCCACGGCGCCGCGGGCTCCACCAAGCAGGCACCACAGGGTCTCACCGGCCACCATGACGGCGGCGGCCACGGCGAGGACTCGGCGCAGCCGCGCTGAGGCATCGCGCAGTGCCCGGGCGTTCGCGGGGGGCGTCTGGCTCACTGGCGTGCCCTTTCAGAGGGACCGGGCGACGCCTGCAGGGCGGTGCCGTGCGGCGCCTGCCCCTCGGCCGGGCGCGTCACCTCACCGGTCCCCGAGACGTTGCGGGAGACGACGATCCGATGTTCCTGACGGCCGCGGCGACGGCGCAGCGCCGAGCGCAGGCCGTGGCGCACCCCGGGCATGAGGTCGACGGTGACGACGAAGGCGAACAGCACCGAGATGGCGAGCCCCGCCAGCACCCAGGGCAAGGGGAAGAAGGCCATGGCGGCCACGGGGAAGGAGGCGACCGCCGCCCACAGGTACATCACCAGCACCGCGCGGCGATGGGAGTGCCCAGCGGCCAGGAGCCGGTGGTGCATGTGCATACGGTCGGGGTGGGTGGGGCTCAATCCCTTCCGGGTGCGGCGCACGATCGCCATGATCATGTCGGTCAGGGGCAGCAGGAGCACCGCCAGCGGCAGGAGGATCGGCATGAAGGCCGGCAGGGCGCGCGAGCCGTCGAAGCTGCCCGGGTCGATCTGCCCGGTGACGATGATGGTGGACGCGGCCGAGACCAGCCCCAGCTGCATCGCCCCGGAGTCGCCCATGAAGATGGTGGCGGGGTTGAAGTTGTGGGGCAGGAAGCCCATGCACACGCCGATGAGCGCGGCCACGATGGTGGCGGCCAGGGAGCTGTAGGAGCCCGGGCTCGTGGCGCGGGTCAGAACGTAGGTGTACAGGAAGAAGGCGGTCGAGCCGATCCCGATGATGCCGGCCGCCAGCCCGTCGAGCCCGTCGACGAAGTTGACGGCGTTGATGGCGGCCACCACGACGATGACGGTGGAGATGAGGGACAGGCGCGAGGAGCCGATTGTCAGCCCCGCCACGGGGAAGGTGAGGAGCTGGACGCCCTGCCAGGCCATGACGCCGGCGGCCAGGATCTGGCCGGCGAGCTTGGTCATCCAGTCCAGCTCCCACAGGTCGTCGACGACGCCGAGCAGGCACACCAGTCCCGCCCCCAGGACCACCGCCCAGGCGCTGGAGTCGATGACGTCGGAGAGGTAGGGGATGGTAGAGGCCACGGAGATCGCAGAAAACAGGCCGAAGAACATAGCCACGCCGCCCAGGCGCGGGATGGGCGTGGAGTGGACGTCACGGGCCCGCACGGGGGTCAGCGCGTTACCCACCAGGGCGATGTGCCGAATGATCGGCACGGCCACGTAGGTGGTCGCGGTGGCAATGGCCATGACCAAGAGGTAGACCTTCACGCGCCCGCCCCCGCCCTGTCGCGCACTACGCCTGCCGTCCCCTCGGACAGGGCGAGGCCGGCCACTCGTTCCAGGTCCTCCTGCGCCAGGACCCCCTGGCGCAGGATCCGGGGGGCGCGGGCGTGCGCCCCGGCGAGGGTGACGATGGTGGAGGGAACCGGTCCGGGGGTGGCTCCGCCGTCGAGCAGCAGGATGTCCTCGCACCGGGCGGAGCCAGCGCTACCCGGCGCGAGCTCTTCGAGGTCCCGGACCCGGCCGGGGAAGGCGGCCCGGGCGGAGGCGGCGTCGGTGGCCGGCGGGGCGCCGGTGGGGTTGGCGGAGGTGACGGCCAGCGGGCCGCTGCGGCGCAGGAGGTTCAGGGCGAGCTCGTGGGCGGGCATACGCACGGCGAGGGTGCCGCCGGTCTCCCCCAGGTCCCAGGTCAGGGTCTCGTCGGCCTCCAGGATAAGGGTCAGTGCGCCCGGCCAGAAGGCCTCCATGAGGGCGCGGGCGGCCTCCGGCACCTGGGCGACGATCCCGGTCAGGTCGGCGGGGTCGGCCACGAGGACCGGCGGGGGCATCTGGCGTCCGCGTCCCTTGGCGGCCAGCAGCCGTTCGACCGCCCCGGCGTCGGCGGCGTTGCACCCGATGCCGTAGACGGTGTCCGTGGGCAGGATGACGAGCCCGCCTGCGCGCAGGTGCTCGCAGGCAGGTCGGAGAGGGTCGGGGCGGGGATGAGCGGTGCTCGCGGAAGGCTGCGGGGGGTGGCTCACGTCCCGCATCCTGCCACGGATCGGGTCGGCGGCGGGACAGTGCGACGGTGTGGGCCCGGACGCGATGCCAGACCGTCACCAGACCGGGCCGCCGCTCACCCGCACGACCCCGGTTCGTTCCCGCAACGAGCCCAGGACGACGTCGCACCTCTACACGATGCGACGGGCCACGGCCCAGCGGGTGAGCTCGTTGCGGTTGGACAGCTGGAGCTTGCGCAGGACCGCCGAGACGTGGGTCTCGACGGTCTTGACCGAGATGAACAGCTCGGAGGCGCACTCCTTGTAGGTGTAGCCGCGGGCGATGAGCCGCATGACCTCCCGCTCACGCGCCGAGAGGCGGTCGAGCTCGGTGTCTGCCACGGCCACCTCACCCGCCCCAGCACCGAAGGCGTCCAGGACGAATCCGGCCAGGCGCGGGGAGAAGGCGGCGTCCCCGGCGGCCACGCGCCGCACGGCCTGGGCCAGGTCCTCGGTGGAGATCGCCTTGGTGACGTAGCCGCGGGCGCCGGCCCGGATGACGCCGACGACGTCGTCGCTGGCGTCCGAGACGCTCAGGGCCAGGAAACGCGTTTCGGGGACGTCGTGGCAGGAGGCGACGACCTCGGCCCCTCCCCCGCCGTTGCCGCCGGGCAGGTGGACGTCGAGCAGGACGACGTCGGGTCGCAGGGCGTGGACGGCGGCGATGGCGCCTTCGACGTCGTCGGCCTCGGCGATGACGTCCAGGTCGGGGGCGTGGGCGGTCAGCTCGGAGCGCACCCCGGAGCGGACCAGGGCGTGGTCGTCGACGACCAGGACCCGCAGGGACGTGCTCGCCTCAGCGGGCGGCTGGTGGTCTGTGGCGGCGGGCGTGTCAGCCATGGGGTCTTCCTGGGGGTGACGTGGGGGTGATGAAGGATGAAGGGGCTTGAGTGGGGCCCGAAGGAGATGGGAGCAACGATAGACGGCTCAGAGGATTCGCACGGGGAGGGTCAGCGCCACCTCGGTGCCGGTGGACATGCGGCGCACCCGGGCGCTGCCGCCGTGGCGCTCCATGCGGGCGATGATGGACTCGCGCACGCCGTGGCGGTCCTCGGCGATGGCATCGAGGTCGAAGCCGGGGCCGTGATCGCGCACGAACACCTCCAGGCCCTCCTCGCCGGCCTCCACGTAGAGGGAGACCGGTGGGGCGCCGTGGCGCACCGCGTTGGACAGGGCCTCGCGGGCGGCGGCGACGATGACCTCGGTGTCGCGGTCGGGGGCCCGGTCGCCGACGCACACGGCGTCAACGGCCACGCCGTAGCGGTCCTCGATCTCACCGGCCAGGTCGGTGAAGGCGTCGGCCACGGAGGTGCCCGGTGCGGGACGGTCGGTGTAGAGCCAGGCACGCAGCTCGCGCTCCTGGGAGCGGGCCAGGCGGGCCACCGTCTCGGGCTCGTCGGCGCGCTTACGGATGAGGGTGAGGGTCTGGAGGACGGAGTCGTGCAGGTGGGCGGCGATGTCGGCGCGCTCGGCCTCGCGGATCTCGGCGGCGCGGGTGTCGGCCAGGGCCCGGTTGGTCCGCAGCCACAGGGGCGCCAGGACCACGCCGATGCCCGCCACGAGCGCCCCTCCGGTGATGAGTCCGGAGATGAGCTTGTAGGGGGTGCTGTCCGCAGCCACCCACACCAGGATGCCGACGACGGCCAGGCACACCCCGCCCGCGACCCGCACAACAGCGCTCAGGTTGCGGTCCGGGCCGACGAGGTTGTCCATCTGCGACCAGGCCAGGGCCGCCCCGGCGATGACGACGACGATGACTCCCACCGCCCCGATCCGCTCCAGCAGCCCGAAGCGCCAGGAGGCCAGGAACAGGGCAGCCAGGAGGAGTGCGCCGCCGTCGAGGACCGTCTGCGACAGGCCCGGGGCGGTTCCGCCGTCGGCCCTGCGCTCTGCGGCGCCTTTCCCGCCGCTGAGTCGGGCCGCCAGGCGGGCACGGGAGGCCACCGATGCGGGATCCGCACCTGCCGGGCCGTTCTCCCCAGGGAGAGTCGCCCACAGCAGGGCGTAGAGCAGGGCGCCCGCGCCGCCGCCGAGGGCCAGGACGACCATGGCCGCACGGACGTATCGCACGGGGACGCCCAGATGGAGGCTCAGTCCTGCGCAGACGCCGGCGATGCGGGCGGGGCGGCGCATGCGGGCAGTCTGTGCCGGCACGTCGGCCGGAGCCGGCCCCAGGTGGTGGGGCAGGCGGCGCAGCGGGGGGCGTCGCTGCAGCTGGCGCGGGGGGCTCCAGGAGTATGCCGGCCCGCCGGCGGTCGGCCCGGGCTGCGCGCCCCACTGCTGAGCTGTCGTCATGGCACCATCGTGGCACGTCAGGGTCACCGATCCGATTGCCCTCCGGGGGATTCGGGGGACAATCCGGGATCATTCAGGGGTTCCCCTGATCGTGCTGCAGGCCTGGGACGCGAAGAATTGTTGACATGAACGACATGCCTGCCTCCCCGTCTGACGGTGACTCTCCCACCGGCACCGATTCCTCTGGCTCCTCCGCATCCTTCACCCCTTCCAGCACACAGGGTCCCGACGGCGCCCAGCGCGACTCCCAGCAGAGTCCGCCGTACGGCCCGCAGTACGGACCGCAGCCGGGCCCCGCGCCCTCCTTCCAGCAGTACGGCGGCCCTCAGCCCGGGCCTCAGGGCGGATCCACCCACCGCTTCTTCGACTCCCTGCGCGGCTCGGGCCTCATGCGCACCAATGAGCGCTGGATCGCGGGTGTGGCCGGTGGCGTGGCCTACCGCTTCGACCTGGACCCCACCCTGGTGCGTTGCGCATGGGTGGTGCTCTCGCTCTTCGCCGGTGTCGGTCTGGTCCTCTACGGACTGGCCTGGGCCCTCCTGCCCGAGGAGTCCGATGGGCGCATCCACCTGGAGGAGGCCCTCTCCGGCCGTTTCAACGCGGGTCTGGCGGGCGCCATCGGAATGACGATCGTCGGCATGTCGACATTCAGCAGCGGCTTCATCCCCAACTGGTACATCCATGAGATGGGAATCGCCGCCGCCATGTGGCCCCTGTTCTGGCTGGGGCTGATCGTCCTGGCCATCGTCTTCCTCATCCGCAGCGCCCAGGACCGGCGTATGAGTCGGAAAACCGCTCGAGGGCCTCAGGGACCCCAGCCCTGGCATGCCTCGGCGCCCGGTGCCGCGCAGGCACCGGGCAGCCACCCGGGCAGCCAGGCCGGTCCGGTGGGTCAGACCGGGGGCTTCGCCTCCGCGGCGGGCTCCGCATCGGCCTGGGACTCCTCGGCACCCGGCTCCGGCGCCCCGAGCTGGCAGAGCCGCTCCTACCGGCAGCGCCCGCCGTACCATCCGGCGCCCATGCCGGTCCGCCCAGCGCGCCCGCGCCGTCCCGGCCCCGGTTCCTCACTGTCGCTGGCGGTCCTGGGCCTGGGGTTCCTGACCGCGGCGGGCGTCTGGTACGCCACGGCGACCCATCGCGTCGGTCTGCTCCAGGGTCAGTTCTTCCTCATCGGTACCCTGGTCGCCCTCCTAGGAGCGGGCATCGTCGCCAGTGGTCTGCGTCGTCGGCGCGGCGGCTGGATGACGGTGCTGGGCTGGCCGGTCCTGTTCGTCGCTGCGATCCCCGCGCTGGCCACCGCCTCGATCGTCCCTACGAGCCTGGCCCGCATGCCCTTCGAGACTCTCAGGAGCTCGACCACCGTCGTCTCGAGCACGGTGACGTGGAAGGAACTGACGGCGTCGGCCAACGGCGGCAGCGTCGCCCGCAGCAAGGACATCGGTGACCTCACCCTGGATCTGCGCGGCATGCCCGCCGAGGAGGCCGGAAAGCTCTCCACCATCACCGCCCACCTCGACGTCGGGACCCTGCGCATCAAGACCGACACCGACCAGCAGCTGACGGTCACGACTGACGTCGACATGGGATCGATCGACTCCCGTGTCTCCCGGGCCTGGACCGTCGACGGCCGGCAGATGGATCAGAACAACGAGGGCCCACATCGCCACGACGTGACCGGCAAGGGCATCACCACCTACGCCAGCTCCAGCGGCGGTCTGAACATCAAACGCACCCTGGCCTCCCCCAGCAGCGACGACGGGCGGCCGCGGATCACCATCAACGCCTCGGTGGACACCGGGACCATCAACATCGAGGAGCACAGCAACACCGTCTCCTGGTACGGCAACGCCGAGGAGCCCGTGTGGATCGTCAGCATCTGGTACGACGAGAAGGGCGATGCCCACACCGGCACGCTGCCAGTTCCGGACATGAGTCACCAGGCCATCACGGCCGAGGAGTCCGAGACCTGCATCCGCACGGCCCACGAGAGCGTGAGCGAGGACGACCGCAGCGAGGACGTCGGCTGGAGCAACCTGTCCGACCTGACCTCCAAGGAGCGCGCCTCCTACGACTCCTGCGTGCAGAAGACCCTGTCCGGGCAGGGCGCCGCGCAGCCCAGTGCGAGCCCGAGCCCCTCCGGGGCGGCGGCTGCGACACCGTCCCCGGCTCCCTCCAAGCAGTCCGCCGCGGCCAGCCCGACAGCCGGGTGATCGCGCCCGCGTCTGCGCACCGGCCTCAGCCATCAGAACTCTTCCCCGGGCACGTCCCGGACCCATCCAAGGAGACCCCCATGAGCAGCATCTCATCCACGACGTCGCCCGACGACGCCGGCAGCAACAGCACCGAGACGACCGGCGAGGACACCACGAAGCCCTTCCCGACCGCCGGCGACACCCAGCCCCTGACCCCACCGGTGACTCAGCCCTTGGCTGAGCCAGCAGTTGAACAGGAGACTCAGCCGGTCACCATGTCACTGCCCGCCTCCGAGGAGGCCGGTGCGGAGGCGGCGTCCGCGGACTCGGCGCCTGCGTCGTCGACGCCCGGCCCGGTGTGGAGCGCCGGGACGATCACTGACCGGGACCGACCTCAGGCACCCCAGGACATCAAGGGATCCACGCTCCTGTGGGGGGCCTTTCTGCTCCTGGTGGGCGGGCTGCTCATCGCGGCGGGCCTGGGGCTGCGCTTCGACTTCACGACAACGGCCATCGCCTGCCTGGCGGGCCTGGGTGGCCTGCTCGTCATCGCCGCCCTCATCCCCAAGGGGCTCCGCAGCAGCAAGAAGCCCTGATCCGCTGACATTCACCCCGTACCCACTCAATCGAGCCGCGAGGACGCACCTCAGGGCCCGCCGACTTGCACCTCCACGGTGAGTTCGCGAACCCCCCACGTGCGTCCTCGCGGCGTAGTATTCAAAGAGAACTCACCGGAACCGAGAACCTCCACCACTGCGACGGATGACGGACATCAATGGTTGAGACAGCACTCTCCGTAGTCATGACCCTGATCCTGAACGTGACCGGTATCGTCCTTGTGGTGCTGGGGCGCCGGATGGCGCAGCGCAAGCTCCCGCCGAGCTCGTGGGCGGGAGTGCGTTACGAGATCGCGCTGCGCTCGGAGGAGAACTGGTACACGATGCAGGCCCGGTGCGCGGTGGCGACTGTGGGCCTGGGCATGGTCTTCATCGACTCGGCCCTCCTGTTCGTCATCCAGGCGGCCCTGCATGAGATCATCTCGATTCTGATTCCCCTGGTCATCATGCTGATTCAGACGGCTGCTGGTATCGCGTTCCTTCACGTTCAGGCCCGCAGGTGCGCCGCGGAGCTGACGTAGAGCGCATAGGTCGGCTCCCCCACTGACTGACTCTGGTGAGGGAACCGGTCGGGGGTGGTCGGAGTCGGTCGGAGTCCGGGGCGAGCGCTCAGCCCTGGTAGACGATCTTGGCCTTGACGTCGTCGACGGCCTCCTCGCCCAGGTAGTGGCGCACGATCTCCAGGCCGAAGTCGATGGCGGTGCCCATGCCGCGCGAGGTGATGACGGGGCCGTCGGCCACAACCGCGGCCTGGCTGAGCTGCGCGCCGTGCTCGGCGAGCACGCCCACGAAGCCGGGGTTCGACGTCGCCTGGCGTCCCTCAAGCAGGCCCAGCTCGGCCAGGATCGAGGGAGCGGCGCAGATCGCGGCCACGGGCCGGCCGGCGCGCACCCGCTCGGTGACCGCGGCCATGAGGGGCTCGACGGCCTTGAGGTTGGGGGTGCCGGGGATGCCGCCGGGCAGGACGAGCATGTCGTAGTCGTCCAGGTTCGCCTCGGCCAGGGTGAGGTCACAGGTGACGACGATGTTGTGGGAGGAGACGACGGCCCGCTCGGGAGTCACGGAGATCATCGTCGTGGGGATACCGGCGCGGAAGAGGATGTCCACGGTCGCCAGCGCCTCGACCTCCTCCAGCCCGGGGGCGATGAAGACGGCGACGGCCTTGTCTGTCCTCTGGTCGGTGGGCGTGTGGAAAGCGGGCATGTCTCCTCCAGGAAGGTCGGCTCAGGTCGGTGCGGCTGCCGCCATCACCTTACGCGCCCGGAACACCGGGTGCGTAGGAAACCGCGGCTCCCCGCCTCTGCCTGCGGTCCTCAGCGCTGGCGCAGGAGGTGCTGCTCAGCGCTGTCCAGGATCGGCTTGGCGGTCTCGGGCGCGTAGATGCTCAGGCCGCCGTCGGACACGGGCAGCTCGACGTTGCCGTCGCCGCCGATGGTGACCGGCTCGTGCCCGCCCAGGACACAGATCCACTGCTCGCCGGCGTGCCCCGCCCCGACGTGGAGACGCTTGGTGCCGGCCCTGCGGTCGGACAGGACGACGGCGAGCCCGGAACCCGGGTGGGCATCGTCGCCCTCGCGCGTGAAGCCGACGACGTCGGGGTTGTCAAGGGCGTCGTGCTGGGGGCCGTGGGCCAGGGCACGACGCATGGTCATGAGCAGCGGCAACTCGGTGACGGCCGGCAGGTCGCCGGTCTCGGGGGTGCCGAACAGGTCGCCCCAGAAGACGCAGGGGGTTCCGGCCTCGCGTAGCAGGATGAGGGCGTAGGCCGAGGGCTTGAACCAGGACTCGATGGTGGAGGCCAGCGACTGACCCGGCTGGGTGTCGTGGTTCTCCACGAAGGTGACGGCGCGCGCGGCGTCGGCGGCCACGAGGGTGCCCTCGAAGAGGCGGGTCAGGTCGACGTCGCCGTTGGAGGTGGAGGCGGCGTGCAGGTGGAAGTGGAGGGGGACGTCGAACAGGCTCATGAAGGGCACGGCCTCCAGGTAGCCCTCCAGCTCGGCGACGTCGCGGGACCAGTACTCGCCCACGGCCGGCAGGGCGCGGCCGGTGGCGCGGCGAAGCTCAGCCAGCCAGCGGGCGAAGAAGTCGGCGCCGACATGCTTGAGGGCGTCCAGGCGCAGGCCGTCAACGCCGGTGGTCTCCACGTACCAGCGCCCCCAGCGGTCCATCTCGGCGCTGACGGCGGGGTCGGTGACGTGGACGTCGGAGCCCATGAGGTAGTCGTAGTTGCCGAGCTCGTCATTGACGTTCTCGTTCCACTGTTTGCCCTCGAAGAGCCAGACGCCCTGCTGGTGGCGGGCCTCGTCCCAGTCGGTGCCGTGGAAGCAGGTCCAGTCCCAGGTGAAGTCCGAGTAGGCGCCGGCGCGCCCCGGGAAGGTGTAGCGGGTCCAGGCGGTGATCTCCTCGGCCTGCCCGATGGGGCGCATGCGGTCGTGAGGGTCGACGGGAGTGGCGCGCACGACCTCGGTGCCGTCCCCGCCCATGCGGTGGTTGAGGACAATGTCCGCTACGACGCTGATGCCGGCCGCGTGCAGGGCCTCGACGGCGGCGAGGTAGTCCTCCTTGGTGCCGTACTTGGTGGGGACGGTGCCCTTCTGGTCGAACTCACCCAGGTCGTAGGTGTCGTAGACGCCGTAGCCGACATCCTCCACGCCGGCCTGCCCCTTGTAGGCGGGTGGGAGCCACACCGAGCTCACCCCGCAGTCGGCCAGGAGGGCGGCGTTGTCCGCCAGGAGGCGCCAGTGAGTGGAATCGGCGGGCAGGTCCCAGGCGAAGGCCTGGAGCAGGAGGGGGTTGACGACGTCGTCCGGGTTGGCGGGGCTGGGCTGGGCGTGGTTCTCGGTCACGGTTCCGATGCTGCCAGTCCTCCCCCGCGGCCGAGGGCATTTCGGTGCGGACGGGGCATTCGACGCCGTCGGGGACCGGAATTCTGTCCCCCTACGCGCAGCAGGTCCCCGGCCGGAAGAAAGCGCACCCCCACGCACATGTGTTGTCTCATGACTTCTGAGAGTTTCGGATGTCATGACATCTCAAGGCATCGGTGGGGTGGGTCTGCCGGATGGGAGAGCTGCTGCTTCGGTTTGTCGGAGGGGTGCCCTGGTTACTGTGGTGTCTGTCGGCGTCGTCTGGATGCACTGCACGAGGGTGGGGTGCTACTGGAGGAGGGTTGGGGGTACTGGGGGTAGGTGGGGCCTTCGTGCAGTACGCACAACCCTTGGTCAGTAGATCCCGACCCTCGTGGAGTAGACCGACTCGGGCCGACTCGGGGCGGAGCCGGCGTCGAACCATGACCTCCGGACCCCGCGCAGGCAGCGGGCAGGGTATCGTCATTCCGCAGAGCAATCATCTTTGCACCCGGACCCCGCGCAGGCAGCGGGCAGGGGGCGGACCTGTGACGGAGGCGCCGGGCTGTGCCACCAAGAACCCCGGACTCGTTCCTGCGCGGCCCGGTGTCCACAGCGCTGACATCAACGATCCAGCCGTCGAAGCACCCAGCGGGGATCGTTGGAATCCTGCGGCTGATCTTCGGCGTGCAGCACCGGTGCGGGATTGATGTCAGCGCTGTGGACACCAGCGACCTGCCAGACCTCTTCCCTTCGACCTCACCCTCGCCTCCAGGACCACCAGCCTGCCCCGGACTCCCGCCCGAGCGAGTGCCTCAGAAGTCATGACACTCACATGTCCCAGAAGTGAGGAGACAACACAGCACCCCCGCGCACAGAATGTCCCCGCAGACGGAAGAAGGAAGGACGATGTGGACAGTGCGGATCGACGGCCCCATAATGGTGGGGAGCCAGCCGGCTGCTACCGGTTGACTCCCCTCGCAAGGGAACGGCCTAGCCGATCCACTTACTGAGGACATCCACAAGGACACCGACGGCCCGGATCAGGCGAGCGACAGCGGTCAAGACTTCGCTCACCTTCCGGGCCGTTACCTTGCCCTTGCGGACTTCTGCGCGTCGTCCTCTCGGCTTGGACACGGCCCTCACCTCCTCCCGGCTCCTTCCTCCCCGGCAAGGACATGAGTGTTCCGGGAGAAGATGCCATGGGAGGCGTCGTAGATCAGGGTGGCGAGAGCAGGGCGGCGACGTCGTCGAGCTGAGCGGCAATCTCGGTGAAGTCCCGATCCAGGTCGAGGGTGCGCACGTGGAAGCGGTGCCCGGTCTCGGTCCAGGTCTCGCAGATCGGTGGGTCGACAGCGGTCTGGGCGTAGAGCAGCATCCCGGCAACCTCGCGCCCGGCCTGCCGGGGGTCGCTGGCCTCGTGCATGACGTAGCTGTAGATCTGGTTGCGGTTGGCCGGGGACAGGATCGACCTGTCGTAGCGGGAGCCGAGGATGCGCCCGTAGCACTTGGTGTCGATGATGAGGGTCCGCTCCGGCCCGGTCAGGACGATGTCGGTGTGCAGCCCCGGGAGGAAGACCGGGGCGTCCTCGATGCCGCCGCTCACCCAGGGAGCGCCGGCGCGCAGATGGGGGTGGTGGCGGCGGAAGTAGGCCAGGACGAAGCGCTCGTACAAGGCGCTCAGCTCCTGAGGGTCGAGGAAGTCGGCGAGGCTGACCGCACCGTTTGCGCCGCTGAGCAGCCGCTCGTCCAGGACGAGTCGGCACACGCCCATGAGCAGCCGGTAGGAGCGGTTACCGCGGTGGAAGCGCAAGCTCTCCCAGTGCAGGTGCCGCAGGTCCCCGGGGCTCATCACCTTGACGTCGCCCATGACGAGCAGTGTCGACTTCAGGCGCGTCCTGCGTGACGGGGCGATGTCGCCGTGCAGGAGCAGCCGCAGGGCGGCGCTCTTGAGGAGCCGGTTCATGAGGGTGTTCTCGGTGCGCTCGTCGTAGTCGCAGTGCACCAGGCTCCTGCGGCACGCCCTGAGGCGCATCGTGGCGGCCGGGTCGATGCGCCCCCGCACAACCGTCAGGTCCTCGCTGAAGGGCTGATAGTCCCGCTCAAAACCGCGTCGGCGCTGGTTGTCCAGCCCACCGGCCAGGATCGCAGCGAGCATGTCGTGGACGTGCTCGAAGTCCTCGGCCGCCAGGCGCCGGTGCTCGCCGGTCTCCAACGCCTTGAAGGCGTAGGCCAGCATGTAGTAGACGTTCTTGAGCAGGACGGTGCTCGGACCGTGCTGATGCGGCCGGCCGGGAGCCCCGTCCCAGGCCCGGCCGGGCAGGGCAACGGTCATGCCAGGACGCTCTCCAGGGCGTGAATGCTCTCGTCCATCGCTGCGGGATTGTCGAACCAGTACTCGCGCACCAGCGGCTCGAGTTCATAGCGAACCACGGAGGTCACGTCCGCATCCGCACCCGCAGGGTTCTCGGGGTCTGCCACAGGCAGGCACAGGTAGGAGTGGCCGATCTGGAACCCGACCCCGAGGGCCTCGTCCTCAGCGATCCGCTGATTGAGGCGGCGCACGACGTCGACCAGCGCCTCCAGCCTCGAGCTGCCCACGGCCTCGACGTGCCTGAGGAACCCTGGGTGGTCGAGGGCCGGCCTCATCTCGAAGAAGGCGAAGCGGCGCCGCAGCGCGTAGTCGATGAGGGCCAGGCCCCGGTCGGCGGTGTTCATCATGCCAATGATGTGGAGCCGCTTCGGGACGGACAGCAGCTCCCCGGACACGGGCAGGCGCAGCGCCTCGCCACGGTGCTCGGCCTCGATGAGCATGAGCAGCTCGCCGAAGGCCTTGGAGATGTTGGCCCGGTTGATCTCGTCGATGATGAACACGTAGTCCCGTCCCGGGTCGGCGGCGGCACGCCGGCAGAACCTGGCGAAGACGCCCTCGGCGGCCGCGAACCCGCCCTCGGCCGTGGGCCGCAGCCCGACGACGAAGTCCTCGTAGGCGGTCGACTGGTGGAACTGCACCACCTCCACCCGCGAGTCGTCCGTCTGGCCCATGAGGGCGTAGGCCAGGCGCTTGGCCGCGAAGGTCTTCCCCGTGCCAGGGGCACCCTGGAGGATGAGGTTCTTCTTGCGGCGCAGCAGCCCGAGCATCTGCTCCAGGTCCTCGGGATCGACGAACACCTCCGCCAGGAAGTTCTCCCGCGTGTAGACGTCGGCGGCGTCGGGCTCGTCAGCGTTCCGGGGACTCGCGGCGGGGGCGGAGACCGTGGACGGGTCAGGGTCGTTCCGGTCCTCGAACAGTGACTCGAGCTGGGCCGGGTTGTAACTGGTCTCCTGCGTGAGGCGCTGCAGTGTCACTCGGCGGACACCTCGCTGAAGCGGCCAGGAGCCGGCATGCGTCCACTCGACGTCGCGCACGCAGCGGTAGGAGGGCCGGGCATCGTCGTAACGGAACTGCGAGCGGACGACGCCGCGCCCGATGATCTCGGTGGGACCGCGCCGGGCGTAGACGACGTCACCGGGACGCATCATGTGGGTGAAGTCCCGGATCATGCCCGCCGCGCCTGTCGGCCTGCCTCCCCAGTCCCCGTAGCCGGCCTCCAGAGCCTCGATGACGGCTTCCTCGTTCGGGTAGCTCGTGGGGTCGCCGATCCGGTCCCAGTTGAGTGCCATGATCCCGGCCGTTCGAAACTCCTCCCACTTCCCGGCGCCCTCGCCCGGGACGTAGAGCCAGTAGCCACGCTCCTGCTCCTCGGCCGTCTGAGCATCCTCATCCGACGTCGTCATCGGCTCGCTCATGCTTCCTCCCTCGTCGCCCGTGCCCGCGGCGCTGCGGGCACGTCCAGGGAGAATAGTAGTGCCGGCTCACCCCGTCTGATACCAGTCTGGTACCACCTACTACTGTGGAGACATGGCGATGACATTGCGCTTGAGCAAAGAGGACGAGCGGCTGCTCGCGCTCCTTGCACAGGAGGACGGGGTCAGCCGCCAGGAGGCGACGATCCGGGCGATCCACGAGGCGGCCGCGCGCCGTGAACATGAACAGCGAGTCGCGGACGCCTCCGCCCGCATCCGCAACCGGTACGCCGAGGTCCTGGAACGCCTCGGCCGCTGATCGGGCAGAGATGGTCGAGTACCTGACGCTCGAGGACGCACTGTCTCTCATTGAGGGCCTCGCTGTGGGACCGGTCCGGGATCTCGGCCTGCTCGACTCGGCGCTGCACCGACCTGCGACCATGCTCTGGGGACGCGACGCTTACGCCACGATCGATGAGAAGGCGTCGGCTCTGCTCGATTCCCTGGTCCGCAATCATCCACTGGCGGATGGCAACAAGCGCCTGGGGTGGTTGACCACGCTGGTCTTCCTGGACATCAACGGCCACTGAGTCGAGGCTCCCGACGACGACGCCTACCGGCTGGTGATGGACGTCGCCGCTGGGAGGCTCTCACTTAAGGAGGTCACTGAGGCCCTGTCTCGATGGCACGCTCGCAGCACCACGATGCGCTCGGAGAGTCTGCCCACCAGCGGCAGCCGCGTCAGGGGCGCGAGCAGGGGGTGGTAGCGCGCAATGGTACGGGTGAAGGGGACGTCGTGGAGCAGCGTGTAGCCGGGGGCCATCGTCCGGTGGAACTCGGCGGCGCTGGAGCAGCCGTAGGTGTAGCGCGCGCCCGCGTCCTCCACTGAGCGCTCCCGGCCGTACTTCTGGAACAGGCTGGGCATGACCGCGATAAGGACGGTCGCACCGGGCAGGCGCGCAGCGATGATGTCCAGGAGCGTGCGCACCTCCTCCCGCTCGAGGTACATGCTCAGTCCCTCGATGATGACGAGCACGTCGCGGCTCACGTCCCCCAGCTGGTCGGGCCAGGAGGGGTCAAGGGCGGAGGCGGCAATGGTGCGGTGACGCCCACCGTCCTCAAGCAGCCGGCGTCGCAGCGCGATGACGTCGGGCAGGTCGAGGTCGTACCAGGTGACGCGCCCGTCGTCGAGGCGCTGGAAGCGGGTGTCAAGCCCACAGGCGATGTTGACCACCGTGCAGCCGGGGTGGGTGTCCAGGTACCCGGCCACGAGCGGGTCGAGTGTGAGGGTGCGCAGCACGACGCCGTCGGCCATGAGCCGGTCCTGTCTGGCCATGGTGAAGTCGTAGTCGAGCCGGGAGACGAGCTCGACGGCGGCGGGGTCGGTGAAGCGAGGCCGGTCGGAGAGCGTGTGCTCCGCCTTGGCGTGGAGGGTCAGCAGCATCGTCTTGCTGACACTGGTCAGGTCTGCTGTCTCGTGTGCGCTCATGCGGTCAATTCTGCGACGCCTGCGGCTCGGGAACCACCGCTGGCAGCAAAACGGGCGCGCCGCCCGCGCCCGCTGTCCGCCGCGCGGCTCAGTCCTCTCAGTCCTCTTCAAGGACCCCGTTCCAGGCCAGGAAGCCGATGGTGCGGCGCATGGCCTCCTCCCAGTTGGCGTCGCCGAAGCCGTGGGCGGCGCCGGGGATGGTGACGAGCTCGGCATCGGGCAGGGCGCTCACGGCGGTTCGGGAGACTTCGATGGGCACGGCGCGGTCCTGGTCCCCGTGGACGATGAGAACGGGACGGCGGTAGGTGGCCAGCTCGGCCCCGACCTCAAGGTTCCAGCCGTCGACGGCGTAGGCGCGCCCCAGGCGGGTGCCCGCCCAGTCGAACTCCTCGGGCACGGCCGCCGGAGTGCGGAAGGCGGCGCGCAGGTTCTCCCCCAGCCGCAGAGCCGGGTACCACAGGGCCAGGGCGGTGACCTGCTGCGGGTGGCGGGCGGCCGCGAGCGCTGCGACCGCTCCGCCCAGACTCAGCCCGAACAGGGCGACCCGGGAGGCGTCGACCTCCGGCCAGGCGCAGGCGGCAGTGAGGACGGCCTCGAGGTCGGCCAGCTCGGTGAGGGCCGACATCGCGGTGGTCTCGCCCTGGCTGGCGCTGCCGCCGCCCCCGCGGAAGTCGAAGCAGATGGCCACGGCCCCGGCCGCGGCGAAGCGCCGAGCCATGGGGGCGACGCGGGTGTGGGAGCCCTCCATGCCGTGGCAGCAGATGACCAGGGGCGCGGGGGCCGACGACGCCGTGCGCGGGACGTAGGCCAGTCCCCCGAGCCTCTGCCCCTGGACGGTGAGGGTGACCTGCCGTGAGAGGTAGGGCTGCGTCGTCGTCACGTGTTCTCCTTGCTGTGCGGGGCCGGCAACGAGAACCGGCCCGGCGGCCATCGTAGACGGGTCGCCGGACGGGTGAGGACGCGCAGCGTCAGCGGTAGGCCTCTGTGGAGGCGTTCTCGTCGTAGCGGGCCACGAGGACCAGGCCGGACAGGGCGTAGGGGCCACCGATGTAGGGCATGACCTGCACCAGGGCGGCGGCCACCTTCTGGCGGGAGGAGCCGGCCCTGATCGCCCCGGCCACGTGCGGGCGCAGCTGGGTGGTGGCGCCGATGGCGGCGATGGCCACAAGGCTGATGAGCTCGCGCTGGGCGACGTCGAGGCCGCCGCGGGTGGCGAAGTCGCCGAAGGCGGAGGAGGTCAGCAGGTGGGGCACGAACTGGTCGAAGGGCTCGGGCAGGGCGGAGAAGACCTCCTTGACCTCGTTGCCGTACAGCGGAGCCTGGATGGCGGCGCCGGCCTGCTCGCGGGCGCTGGGGTCGGTGGCGTCGACGGTGCCGGCACTCTCCAGGGGCAGGGAGATGCCACGCGCCTCGAAGACCTTATTGGCGATGTCGATGGCGTTGAGCGTCTTGGGGAAACCGATGTAGGGGGCGCACTGGTAGATGGTCTCGCGCAGCTGGAGCGGGCCGGCTCCGATGTTAAGGGCCGCGCCCACATGGGCCGTGAGCTGCGGGAGGGTCTGCATGGCGGTCAGGACGGTGACGGTGAGCAGCTCTCGCTCAACGTCGGTGAGGACTCCTGCGGAGAAGGCCTCGTCGAAGATCTCGTTCTGGAGGATGTCGAAGAGCTCGGGATCTGTGGGATGCGGCTGCGGCTCCAGGCCAAAGAGTCGGGTGAAGGTCTCACGCGCCTGTGGTGTCAGCGCCATGGAGGGGCTCCTTATGCAGTGCGGGCGGCTCAAATCCGAGCATGTCACGTCGGCCTCCCCGGCGATGGGTTTGCTACGCCCCGTCGCCGGATTCGCGACGGGGCGACCTCTTAGACCAGCGCCATGCCGCCGTCGACGAGGATGAGCTGTCCCTGGACATAGCTGGAGGCGTCGGAGGAGAGGTAGAGGATCGTCCCGTTGAGCTCGCCCTTACCTCCGGGGCGGCCGGCGGGGTTGAGCGTGTTGTAGGCCGTCAGGAACTCCTTGCTGCCAAACAGGGTGCTCTCGGTCATCTCGGAGGCAAACAGCCCCGGTCCGACGGCGTTCACGGTGATCCCGTAACGGGCGTAGGAGCAGGCCATTCCCTTGGTGAGCCCCAGGACCGCAGCCTTGGAGGCGTTGTAGGCGTGGCGGATGAACACGTCCTGCTTGTCGGCGATGACAGCGTTGACCGAGGCGATATTGACGATCTTGCCGTACCCGCGCTCACGCATGAGGGGCACGACGTACTTGCTGACGTGGAACATGCCCTTGACGTTGGTGTCGAAGGAACGGTCCCAGTCGGCCTCTGAGAGGGTGTCGACACCGCCGCGCACGGCGACCCCCGCGTTGTTGAGAAGGATGTCGATGCGCCCATAGGCCTCCACCACCTTCTCGACGGCGTTACGGCAGCTCTCCTCGCTGGTGACGTCACAGCGGACGGCGAGCGCACGGCGTCCGGCCGCCCGGATCTCCTCGCTCAGGGCCTCCAAACGCTCAAGACGCCGAGCGAGTAGGGCGACGTCGGCACCGTTCTCGGCGTAGGCACGGGCGGCGTCCGCACCGAGGCCCGAGCTTGCCCCGGACACGACTGCCACCTTCCCACTGAGGTCGAACATGCTGGTCATGGTGGTTCCTCCTTGCGCCCTCCGGCGCACCCCAGGTGGCGTCGTCGGAGCGGACTGCTATGAACCATGCCTGGGTTGTCGGGGTATCGCAAGGGACCAAGAACCTTCCTGGATCTTCTGCCCGACTGGAGCAGCAGCGCCTCACGGGCGTGAAGGTCCGTGAGCAGTCACCGCTCGAAGCCCGCGAGCCTCCAGGCCGAGCGGATGACGCGGGCGGCCTGCGTCTCGAGCTCGTCGCGAGTCAGGGCCACGCCTCCGCCGTCCGGCTCGGTCCGTCCGCCCGGCCCACGGCCTGTGCTTCCCCGCTCCAGGGCCGCCAGGAGGTCCTGCCGGTCCGTCTCGCCTCCGGGCATGAAGAGCTCGTTGCCAGCCTTGACGGTGGCGGCCGCGGTGGCACGCGGGTGCTTCATGTCGCTGCGGGTCATGCCGTCGACGACCCAGTCGGTCATGACCAGTCCGTCGAAGCCCCACTCCCAGCGCAGGATGACCTCGAGCAGCTGGGCAGACTCGGAGGTGTGGACGCCGTTGATGAGGTTGTAGGAGGTCATGACGGCGGCGGGGCGGGCCTGGCGCACGCAGATCTCGAAGGCGCGCAGGTAGAGGTCGCGCAGGGCTCGGGGGCTGACCCTGCTGTTGGAGTTGAGGCGGTTGGTCTCCTGGTTGTTGCAGGCCAGGTGCTTGATGGTCACGCCCCGCCCCGGGTGGGTCTGGACCCCGCGGGTGATGGCGGCGGCGATGCGTCCGGCCAGCAGCGGGTCCTCGGAGAGGTACTCGAAGTTGCGTCCGCACAGGACGCTGCGGTGCAGGTTGACGGCGGGGGCGAGCCAGAGGTGGATGCCGAAGCGTTCCATCTCGGCCCCGACGACGTCACCGAGGCGCCCGACCAGTGCCGGGCTCCAGGACTGGGCGAGCGCGGTGCCAATGGGGATGGCGGTGGTGTACTGCTCGCGGATCTCGGTGGGTTCGCGGGATTCTGGCTCGTCGGCGATGCCGAGGGCCTCGCGTCCGGCGTCGTCCATGAGCTCAAGGAAGGTGGCGGGCAGGCTGGAGTCGCCCAGGGAGAAGGGGCCCTCGGCGTCGACGCCGTAGGTGGGGGCCAAGCGCAGGCCGGCGGGCCCGTCGGCCATGATGATGCTGGGCAGGCCGGGGATCCGGGTGGTGGTCTGGCCCGCCGCACCGATGACGGTGGTGGAGGCGGCCCCGACGATGGAGCCGGATTCCTCACCGCTGCGGTAGTCGCCCAGGACGGTGTAGGTGAGCTCGTCGTCGCAGAGTCCTCTGGCCAGGGTGAGAGCCTTGCTGACGTCCTCCGGCGCTACCCGCTCATCGGGCTCGGCGACGTCCGGCCGGCGCAGGTGGGTCGGGTCGACGGCGAGCGCCGGCAGGCCGGCCGGGATGTCGAGGAGGATCGGCGCCTCGGGCTTCCAGTCGGTGAAGCCGGGCTCCCCCAGGTCGCCGGTCAGGTGCCGCACGGTTGCGTCCTGGGCGAGCTCGACGACGGCGACGGGGCTGAGGTGCCGGCTGGAGGTTCCCGCCCGCAGCAGGTAGCGCCCGGCCTCCAGGATCGTGGCGCGGGCGGCCTCGTCGTAGGAGGCCAGGTCGGTCAGGTCGACGTCGACGGTGATCCGTGCCGTGGCGCCGGGGGCGATCTCGTCGGTCTTGGTGAAACCGGCGAGTGCCTGGAGCGGCTGGTCGAGGCGTCCGGCCGGCACACTGGCGTAAACCTGGATGGTCTCCTTGCCCGGGCGCTCACCGGTGTTGGTGACGTCGACGTCGATGCTCACGCGGGCGCCGTCGAGGCTCACCTGGCGGGTCTGGATGTCGAAGGTCGTGTAGCCCAGCCCGAATCCGAAGGGGAGGAGCGGTGCCTTGCCGACCGAGTCGTAGAAGCGGTAGCCGATGTAGACGCCCTCGCGGTAGTGGGTGTCGTCCGGGTCGCCGAAGTCGCCGATCTGGTCGTCCTCGTCCCAGGCGGCCCAGGTGGTGGCGAGCTTGCCGGAGGGGTAGGTCCGCCCCAGGAGGATGTCGGTGAAGGCATCACCGGTGCAGGCGCCGAGCTGGGAGAGCAGGAGGATGTTGGCAACGTCATCGAGCGGGCTGAGGTCGACGACGCCGCCCACGTTGAGCACGAGGAGGAACCGCTCGAAGCGCCCGTTCAGGGTGAGGATGTCACGGACCTCGGTGTCGGTGAGCCTGAGGTCACCGGCCTCGGGGGTGCGGTCGCTGCCTTCCCCGGAGGTTCGGGACAGGACGTAGACGGCTGCGTGTGGGTCGGTGCCGGCCGGGACGTCGAGGGGGATCGTGTACTCCGGCTCGGGCATGACCGAGCCCATGCCGACCATGATGGCGGGGACGCCGCGCTCGGCGGCCTCGGCCCTGATACCGGCGACGAAGTCCTCATGGGCCTGAGCTCGGACACGATCGTAGGCCTCCAGCCAGGGCCGCGTGGCGATGGTGAAGCCGGCCGTCTCCAGGCCCTCCTCGATGGTGGTGACGTGGCGGGAGTTGACGTCTCCGCTGCCGGTTCCGCCCTTGATGGTGTGCCGCGCACCGGAGCCGAACAGGGCGATCTCGCCCGGCTCAGCCAGGGGGAAGGCACCGTCGGAACGCAGCAGCACCATGCACTCGGGGGCGAGAGCGCGGACGGCGGTCAGGTGGTCGGTCTCATGAGTGTCCATACGCACCTACTTCATGACGTGTTGCGACAAGATGTCCAC
Source organism: Actinomyces acetigenes (assembly GCF_031296635.1). NCBI lineage: Bacteria > Bacillati > Actinomycetota > Actinomycetes > Actinomycetales > Actinomycetaceae > Actinomyces > Actinomyces acetigenes. The sequence goes on along the minus strand of NZ_JASPFC010000001.1, from coordinate 174,377 downwards.
AGTACGGCTCATGATGAGCTGGGGGCGACCCAGGGGACGAGCGTATTGCGATCAATATCAGCGTCAGTGACGGGGTCCTTCCACGTCTCGGTGAACTTTCCCCGCCTGTTGGATCGGAAAATAGTCGGCATATAGTCGCCGTCGTAGGACGTGCTTGACCAGGCGTTTCCAGGAACCGGGTCCGGTGTGTGCTCGGAGGCTCCGGAAGGAGACGTCGTCGGCGCCAGCGGATGGTACACAGGCGCCTGGTAGCTTCGTGCCGCCTGGATCAGCTCATCACTGAGAGGGATGGCGACGTAAGCCCCCTCAGTCGGCTGTCCGCAACGGCTGACGTCGGAGAGCCCGTAGACCGAGATCGAGATGCTGGCCTGATCGTTTGACAGGGAGGCGCTGGCCGAGGTGATCGCGCAGGCGGGCTGGCTGAGCTGGACCACGATGTAGGTCCTCTCCCCCAGCACGCCGGCTCCAGCCCCCTGGGTTGTGGCCTGCGCCGGATCGAGGGTTGCCAGCGCGACCTTGGAGTCGATGACCGCGGCGGAGGCGAAGGCCGCGGGCTGGTCGCTCGCAGTCCACGGGTAGTAGACCGGATTCACTCCGATCTGCTCCGAGGAATCCGACTGATGGTGCTGTACAGCGCCCTCGACCACTGGGGTGAAGAGAGTGACGGGCGCCCCGCCGGCGACTGGGCTCGCCACAGCCGAGGAGAAGGGATCCACGGTCTCCCCCGAAGCAGTAGGACGAGGAGATGGGGAGGCGTCACCACTATCGCAACCGTACGCATAGGGCATGCAGTGGCCAGCAGAATCAGCGGACGTCGTCTCGGCATCCGATACGGAGTGAAGTGCAGGAAGGAAGGGAAGGGCCACCAGGATCAGCGCGAGCATCACCATGAAGCAGCCCACTCCACGATTCGCAGCGTACTGTCTCTCCGAGGGCTCATTGGCCTCGGGGTCGCGGTATCTCCATGCTTCAGTCGACCACCACAGTGCCTCCGGATCGGACAGCATGAGGAACAGTCCGAGTCCGCCCATCAACAAAGCCGACAGAATAAGAGAAATTGCCATACTCGCTTCTTTTTGAGTGAACAGTTCCACCCCGCCGCCACGGGCTTCAGATGCCTACGATAGCCGAGACATGCCCCCCGGATCCGGAAAACTCTTCGGACCGCGTTCGAGGCCCTGCGAAGTGGAGGAAATCATGAAGGCGCCCAGGAGACTCAGCGGGAGCAGGATCGCCGTCGGCGCGGCCAGTGTGGGTCTGACGGTGGGGGCCTTCAGCCTGTACTCCCACAGGCGCTATGGCCGCTCGGCCGCGGCGAGCCTGGCGGAGTACGGCACCCGGCCGATCAAGACACTGGCGGCCCGCATTCCGATGACCGAGCGGATCGCGCGTCTGGCCGACCGCCCCGAGCCTGCCCGCACCATCACCTTCCCGGCCTGGGGGCGCTTCTTCTACGACCTGGAGCGGCGCGAGGACTCCGGCATGCCCGTCTACTACCTCCGCCCGCGGACGCCGTCGAAGGCCGTTATCGTCTACCTGCACGGTGGCGGCTACATCTCAACGGCCAACTCGGCGCACGCCCACCTGGTCGATCATCTCGCCCGCAGGGCGGGGGCCGACGTCGTCATGCCGCTCTACCCACTGACGCCCCACCACACCTGGCAGGAGGCGCACCGGTTGGTGCTGGACCTCTATCGGCGCACGGTGGCGGAGAACCCGGGGAAACGGATCATCCTCATGGGGGACAGCGCGGGCGGGGGTCTGGCAGCGGTTATCGCCCTGTCCCTGGCCGAGGCCGGAGACGCCCAGCCCGACGAGCTCGCCCTCATCTCGCCGTGGGTCGACATCACCAACACCAACCCGGATATCGCCGACTACGTCGACGCCGACCCGCTCATGGCTCCCGAGCCCCTCGCCGAGATCGGCCGTTCCTGGGCGGGCAGCACCCCGGCGACCGACTGGCACCTCTCCCCCATCTACGGCGAGCTGTCGGGTTTGAGGAAGGTGACGACCTTCGTGGGGACCCGGGAGATCCTCCTGCCGGACAATGCGCTCTTCCACGCCAAGCTCCTGGAGGCCGGGGTGGACTCGACACTGCACGTCGGCGAGGGGCTCAATCACGTCTACCCGATGTTCCCCACCCCGGAGGGGCGCCGGGCACGCCGCGATCTGGTCCGCATCGTCACCGGCGAGCTCGCCTGACCCGTCCACGCCCCCTCATTACCGCCACTGGCGGTAAAGTGTGGCGGTAATCGTCGTCACACCGACAACATCACGGTCTCCCGACAAGCCGAGAGCATCTCAGAGGAGAACAGATGGGCTACGAGCCACCGCTGAACCGCACCGCCGAGATCGACGAGCTCTGCATGGAGATCGCCGAACTCGTCGGCGCTTTGGGAACAACCTCCCCTCTCAGCACGAGCCCTGTCCTTCACCGCGAGCTGCGCATCACCACCATCCATTCCTCCCTCATGATCGAGGGGAACACGCTCTCACGTGAGACGGTCACGGCAATCCTCGACGGCAAACGGGTTCTTGGTCCCGCCGAGCAGATTCTCGAGGTGGACAACGCCCGTCTCGCATATCAGCTCATGGATGATCTCAACCCTCATTCTGCCGATGACCTGTTGCGAGCTTACGGTGTCATGATGCGCGGGCTCATCGACGACGCCGGACGATACCGTTCAGGGAACGCCGGTGTCTTTCAGGGGAGCAGACTCGTCCACGCAGGGACACCAGCGCAGTACGTCCCCGAGGTCATGGGCGACTTGTTCGGCTGGATGTCGTCAACCGACCTTCACCCTCTGTTGGTATCCTGCATCTTCCACTACGAGTTCGAGTTCATCCACCCCTTCGCGGACGGCAACGGCCGCACCGGCCGCCTATGGCACACGCTGCTGCTGTCCCACTGGCGATCCCCATTGGCCTGGTTACCGATTGAAAGTGTGATCCGCGGACGCCAGACCGACTACTACGCAGCGATCGCGAGCTCCAACACGGCAGGGACGAGCGATTCCTTTGTCACCTTCATGCTCACGATTATCAGAGATGCGCTCATCCCCTACGCATCAGACTCTCCGGCCCAGGATCGTGAGGAACGGACGCTCTCGTTCTTCAAAGCTGACCCGAGTGCAACCATTGCCGATCTGGCAGGCCATTTAGAGTGCGCGCGCAGAACAGCGGAACGTATTGTCTCCGACCTGCGCCGCTCGGGGCGTCTGAGAAGAGAGGGGAGCGCTCGAGCAGGAACATGGCGCGTCATAGAAGAAGGTGACTCTGCTTAGCTTCCGGTCGACAGGGTCACCTGGAGCGCCGCAGTCTCGTCCGCCTCGTCACCGGGGAGCCCACCGCTTGAGAGTCGGTAGGACGACAGCCAGGTAAGAGATGGCCTCGTCCCGAGAGACACCGACCCCCTCGGCCATATAGGGGGCGGCGTGCTCGATGAAGGCATCGAGCGATTCCTCTCCAGTGAAGGCCCCGTCCGGATAGCACCAGGTGCAGTACTCCTCCGACTTCGTACCGTCGGACTCGGCACCGTAGTCCGCCTCTTTGCCCAAGGGGAGAGCGCAGCTCTGGCAGCACGGCTCCGGGGGCATCTCCAGAAGCCGTGTGACTGGAACGTCAAGCGCGCCGGCGAGGAGCTTGCACATATCGACACCCGGAGTCGTCACCCCGGTCTCCCACCTCGAGACGGCTTGGCGGGTAACAAGGACCTTGCCCGCCAGGTCACTCTGAGTCATCCCCTGAGCCTCCCGGGCTGCGCTAATGACCTCTCCGATACTCATGCTGGTCCCTTTCTCTTCCGCAGCCCTCTGCATGGCTACGCTCATCAGGTAACCACAGCCCCGCTCCGATGTCGAGAAACAGGTTGTTGCACCGAGAACACCGGCCTTCCGGGCCACACCGACAAAACGGCGGCTAGGAATATCTTCGTCCCTAACGACGCAGCGATCATCAGTAGTCGTAAAACGTGATCGGACACCGATCCCTATTCGAGCTTCAGAACTCAAGGCCGCAAAGCCTTCAAGGGGAAAGTCACGGCGCCGTCGGGAAGCGTCATCGTGGGACCGTCCGCAGTAACAACAGCCCTGAACTGTGGGAGAGGCGTCCGCGCCGTGTCAATATCTCCCACGAACGCCGCCAACGAGGACTGAGCCGCAGGAATCTGCCTCTGTCCTAGCTTGACCTCGAAGGCGGCCCACCGTCCGTCATCGAGCTCGACAACAACGTCCGCCTCTCTGCCCGACTTGTCCCGGAAATGATAGATGCGACCACCCAGTGCCTCAGCGAAGACCCTCAGGTGCTGCACGACCAGCGACTCGAACCAGAACCCGGCAGTCTCCAGGTCCTGCATCAAACGCCCCGGCGAGGTCGCGGTCACTGCCGCAGCCAGCGCGGGATCAGCGAAGTGCAGTTTCGACGACGTCCGCACCGCATAGCGAGACCTCAAATGAGGAGCCCAGGCCGGCTGCTCCTCGACGACGAACAGGCGCTTGAGGGCATTCACGTAAGCGATCGCCGTCTCTGCAGACAACGATTGTCCGGAGACATCCTTCGCGATGGTGGCGAAAGAGGTTTCCGTCGAAATATGCCGGGCGAGAGACCGTATGAGGGCACGCATCCTCAAGGGGTCCCGGCGCGGCTCGCCATCGAGACGGCCGATGTCAATACTGATGATGTCATCGATATAGTCCCGCAGATGACGTTGCGCCTGAGAAGTCGTCAGATCAAGGTCCCCGGGCCACCCTCCGTGGACCAGCTCGTCAAGGACCTCGGCCACGCTCGTTCCCGAGACCAGCACAGGTTCGGGAGCCTGACCATCGAACAGTCCTGCAAGTGAGACACTTCCATCGCCGAGACCGCGCTCGAACAGGGTCATCGGACGCATACGGATTCGCGATACCCGATGTGCGCCCGAGTGGCGGGCAGCATCCTCAACCGGGACGGAGGATCCGGTCAGGAGGAACTGACCCGGACGCTGACGCGAGTCAATCTCTCGACGCACCAGATTCCACAGGGAGGGCTCGATCTGCCACTCATCGATAAGACGCGGAACCTCCCCGGCCAGAATCAGGGACGGGTCGACCTCCAGGGCCGCGCGCAGCTGCGGCAGCCCTGAGTCGAGGGCCACCTCGGAGGAGGCGTGCCGGCGGCCGGTCATGGTCTTGCCACAGGCCCGCACTCCTTCGAGGAGGACACCTCCCGAGTAGCCGAGCGAGTCCTGGACGACGTGGTCGACAACCCGCGGCAGATAGCCGTGCTGACCCACCAGTTCTTCAGCCTCTCTTGCGGGATCCGGTCCCGATCCGGATGTTGGCGCCATTCTAATCCCTCATGTGGCGTCTATCCAGCCCGGCATGTGGCGCCGTTTCGATCCGGCATGTGGCGTTTATTGACCAGGCGAACATATACTGGCACACTCGCCGGAGACACGTCGTCGACGGCGAGGAACTCATCCAGGTCAAGACCGCGCTTCTTAGAGGTCGCGTCAGTAGGTTAGGGCTTGTGGGTGGGGCGTTGGTCCCAGCGGTGGGTGGTCCAGGCGTGGTGGATGAGGTTCCTGATGGTGATGATGGTGTTGGCCAGGGCGATGAACGCCTCGATCACCCGGGTGCGTACCTCGGTGCACACCTGGAGCCTGCGGAAACCTCGGGTATGCCAGGAGTTGGTGCGCTCGATCACCCAGCGCCGGCCGGCCTGCAACGGGGTGCCTCTGGGGGAGATTCGGGCCTGGCAGCCCAGTACCTCGAGCAGCTCACGGGTCTTGCGGCTGTCGTAGCCGGCATCCAGGTGCACGGTGATGTGTTCGGGCAGGTCGAAGCCGAACCTGCCCAGACACTCCAGTGTCGGTGCCAGCAAAGGCGAGTCATGACGGTTGGCCGGGGCTACCTGCACCCCGACGGGGATGCCGTGGCCCTCGACCATGACTGAGCGCTTGGTGCCCTGCTTGCCCCGGTCCACCGGTGAGGGAGGCGGCCTGGCCCCCGCAGGGGGCCTTGACGATGCAGCCGTCGACGCACAGGTCCTCCAGCCCCAGACCGACGATCTTGTCATAGGCGTCCAGCGCTGCCTGCTCCAGGGTGGTGAACACTCCCGCGGCGATCCACTCGTCGCGTCTGCGTCGGATAGTGGCTGCCGAGCAGGTGGAGTCGGCGACCTTCTCGTAGGCCGCCCCCAGCACCAGGACCTGGATGAGCTTGTCGAACACGATCCGGTCAGGGATGCGCGGCCGGTGGCACCCCAGTGGGTGAGTATCGACGCGAACCGGTAGCAACGCGGAGAACTGGACCCACAAGGGCTCCATCACCGATGATGGCACAGCGGGCACAAGGAGACACCCCCAGGAACAGAAGCAAGTACAGACAACTCACTTCTTACCGGGACCTTGTGCCCGCACCCCGCTCCCACACCGCACCTACTGACGCGACCTCTTAGCCCGCTTGAGGTCCGTTTTGCACTTGTTCGAGATGACGATCTGGAGCATCACAGGCCCAGGCCGTTGCACAGGTCAGCCACGCTCCGGCAACGCTTGGCCGTTCCTGCGGTGATCGCCGCATCGGCCTCCTCGTCAGCCCGTTGCGCCTCGGCGGTCATGCCCCGGATCACCCGGCCTGTGAGCAGCGGTAGTACATGACTGCGACCTGGGTGCGGTTGCGCAGGCCGAGCTTGGCCAGGATCGCGCTGATGTGGTTGCGCACCGTGCCCTCGCTCATGAACAGCCGCGCCGCGGCCTCGGCGTTGTCCAGTCCCTCGGCCACGGCCTCGACCACCTCGTACTCGCGGTCGGTCAAGGCCGCGAAGGCCGTACTCCGCAGGTCCTGACGCCCCCGGCGCCGTCGTCATGCAGTACACGGGGCACTCCGATCTCTCCGGGACGGAACCGGCGACCTACGCCTGCGTCGGCAAGGCCGACGGGATCACCTCCTGGCGCACCATGCAGGCACGTACCGATGCCATCGCCGCTGCGGGGACGCCGTCAGAGCTCCACGCCTATGACGGGCTCCCCCACGGCTTCGGGCTCGGTATCGGGACCGTCGCCGAGGGCTGGATCGAGGGTGCCGCCGCCTTCTGGCAGAGGCAGATCGATGCGACCGGCTCATCCACTACCGGGGCATGACCAGCCCAGGACGTAGCAGACGGAGGATCTAAGGAAATGACAACGATGACCAGACGCGTGTTCACGGGTCTCGGCGCTCTCGCCGCCGTACAGGCCGTGGCTAGCTGTTCCGGATCGCGGGCCGGCTCCAGCGGCACTGGAAATAGGAACGCTGCAGCCTCCGAGGTCCGTGACCTGGTGAGGATGAGTCCACCCAGCTTCGACGGTGTCGACCTCGGTCACGTCAGCCCAGACCCGTCCGAGGTCGAAGGAACAGTCGCAACGGCGACGATGGATCCCTCACGCCGCCAGTGCCTGTTCCTGTGGGAGGAGGGCAAAGTGCCCGCGACCACGACGCCCAACGGCAGCGGCTACGCCCCTGTCGGCTTCCGCCCCACGGTCACGAGCGTGCCCACCGCAGCGAGTACCGCTGTCAAAGGAGCCGTACTCCTATGCGCCGGTGGGGCCTTCGCCCTGCGCGGGGACAACTCGGACTGCTACCCGACGGCGCGGCGGCTGTCCGCGCTCGGCTACCACTGCTTCGTCGTCGACTACCGCGTGCGGCCGTACACGCAGGCCGAGGCCTGCTGCGACCTGGCCCGGGCGATCCGGTTCGTGCGCGCGCACACGGCCGGCTACGGGCTACCGAGCGCGGAGCACATCGCGCTGGGCGGCTACTCCGCCGGCGGCATCCTGTGCGGCGAGACGATCCTGAACTGGTCGGGCACCACCTCTCCGGCCCGGCTGGACTCCAGCTACGTACCGGACGATCTTGACACGGTCAGCGCCGATGCCGCCGCGACGGCGATGATCTACTCCTTCTACGGACGCCTGTCCGTGGCGGAGCTCAATCCGGACCGTCTGAGTGGTGTCGTGCCGACCTACTACTGCTACGGCACCAAGGACCCCTTCTACGACCAGTTCGAGAAGCAGGTCGAGGTCCTGGCGGGGCGCGACGGCGCACTGCGTGCCCGCGTCCTCGACGGCTGGCCGCACGGATTCGGCGCCGAGGGCGGCTGGATCGAGAAGTACGACGTCTTCCTCCAGCAGACCTTTTCCGGCTGACTGCCACAGACCTTCATCCCGAGCATCCGATCCCTCGTGCTCAGCACAGCTCACGAAAGGAACATCAGCATGTCTGGCCCTGAACGATCCTCGTCATCGGTGCCACCGGCCAGGTCGGCCGCATCGTCGTCGAGGCGGCCCTCGCTCGTGGTCTGAGTGCCCACGCCCAGTCCCGCAGCGCCGCGAGAGCGGCCGCCTTGCTTCCCGCAGATGCGGAAGTCGTCGAGGCCTCCCCTACCGATGCCGCCTCACTGGCCCGGATCGTCGACGGCGTCGACGGCGTCGTCCTGACCCACGGTGGTGACGACGACCTCGAGAACCACTACTACGCCGTACTGCCCGCACTCCTCGAGGCACTCGAGAGCCGGCCGCAGACCCACATCAGCCTCATGACCTCCATGTACGTCTCGACCCCCAACCGGGAGCAGCCCGAGTGGGACTGGAAGCGCCTCGCCGAGCGCCTCCTGCGCGTCAGCGGCCATCCCTACACGATTGTGCGTCCCGGCTGGTTCGACTATCAGGGTGCCGGCGACACCCAGATCGATCTCAAGCAAGGAGACCGGATCGGAGGACGACCCGGCGTCGATCGCCACCACATCGCCCAGGTGCTTATCGAGGCGGCACTCAGCCCGTCCGGCGAGCATCGCACGGTCGAGGTGTTCTCCAAACCGGGTGAGCCGGTCACCGACTTCGAGGAGCTTTTCGCCGCTACCCGACCCGACACGGAGACCGGGCGTGGCGTCCTCGACCGGATCCTCGTGCCTCTTGAGGAGGAACCCGCCCGAGTGCAGGCCGATATCGCCCGTTTCAGCGCCTGATTGCGCAACGCCACCCAGCTCGAGTATGCCCACCATGAACCAGAGAGAACAGCTCATGAATGCAAGAAACAGGCCGCACGTCAACGAACTCGCCCTTAGCCGCAGGGTTCTTCTGGCCAGGACGGGGCTGCTGACAGCAGCCGGGAGCCTGCTCGCCGCCTGCGGAACAGGGTCATCATCCTCTGGTGGCTCGACGACGGGCGGCTCAGCCGCCTCTACAGCGTCGTCGAACAGGTCACCGGGTCAGTCCTCATCGAACGGTGGCAGCATTCTGATCGCCTACTACTCCGCCCAGGGGCATACGAAGGCCGTTGCTGAGCGGATCGCTTCCGGGCTGGGAGCAACTCTCTTCGAGATGGTCCCCAAATCCCAGTACTCAACCGAGGATCCCAACTGGAACAACACGCAGAGCCGGATCGTCCAGGAGTACGAGGACGAGTCCAAGCGCACCACCGAACTCGCCCAGGCGACGCCCGATAACTTTGCCCAGTATCGGACGATTCTGCTGGGGTACCCGATCTGGTGGCAGGACACCGCGTGGCCGGTCAACGGTTTCGTCACCGGTAACGACTTCACGGGCAAGGACACCTACCCGTTCTGCACCTCGCTCTCCTCCGGGCTGGGTCAGAGCGGCACGAACCTTGAGAAGCTGGCTGGAACAGGCACGTGGCATGAGGGTCACCGCTTCGCCGAGCGACCCGACGACAGTGAGGTCGACCAGTGGGTCTCCTCGCTGGGTCTGTCATCGTGAGTGACGCTCCGTCTCTCCTGCCAAGAGCCCATGCCGCAGGTCTTGGCAGGAGAGGATTCCTCACTCTGGTGGCAGGTGGGGCCGGCTTGTCCGGCTGCGCTCGCACCTCCTCCAGGAGCCGTGGCACCAGCACCGCTGTCGGCGGCAGCTCTGGTGGAGCAGACAGCACGGGGAGCGGCGAGGCGAGCGCCTACCGGCTCGAGGAGGGGAAGACGATCGACCGTGGCTTCGTGGTGGATAACGTCCTGCACGCAACCGAGGGAGGCCTCCATTTCTCCCTCCATGTTCCAGATGCCTACGACGGATCGAAGCCCTATGCGCTCTATGTGGCACTCCCTGGTTGGGAGGGGCTCTGGTTCCAGGGCGTGGGCGCCCATCTTCAGGAGGACTTTCCCTTCGTCGCCAATGGTTACGTCGCCGACATGATCGTCGCCTCCCCACAGCTCGAGGACTGGGGTGAGACCTCAGCCAGACAGACGATCGCGCTCACGCAGTGGTTGCTGTCCACCTACAACGTCGCCGCTGATCGCATGGTTCTGAGCGGTTGCTCAGGCGGCGGTGAGACGGCGTCGCTCGTCATGGGAACCAGGCCGGAGCTTTTCGCGGCCGTCCTTCACTGCATCTCTCAGTGGGATGGGGATATCGAGCCTCTTATCGCTGCCCGGGTTCCCGTTTACATGGCCACAGGTGAGAATGACGACTACTACGGTCCGAGCTCGGTGCGGGAAACCTATGAGAAGTTGCGAAGCGGATACATGGCTCAGGGGCTCGGAGAGGAGGAGGTCTCCCGACTCGTCACGTTGGACGTGAAGCCTGCATCATACTTTGGCGAGACGGGGCGGAAGAACGGTCAGCACATGACAGAAGGGGTCCTCTTCCCGCACGATGAGGAGATCATGGGCTGGTTGTTCAACCATGCACGGTAGGCGCTGGTGTAAGTGACGGTGGTTTTCCCTCAGCACGACAACACCGCTCGATCGCTTCGCTTCACGGAATCGGTCTAGACAGGCGATCAGTTGCGGCGGCCCACGGTACGACCGACCCACGGCATCCCACACGACCCAGGCTCGACCTATTTGTATTACGTTATATACTGTTGTCGTGGGTAAACGGATGATTCAGGGACGCGAGGTCTCGGACGCTCAGGTACAGGCGTGGGCGGATGAGGCTGAAGCAGGCTATGACGTCGAGGAGCTGCAGAAGCGTTGGGGGCGTCCACCGCGGGCGGGAAGCGCATCCCAGGTGGTACCGACACAATTCTCCGACGAGGAGCTGGCCGAGCTGATGGAACGCGCCAACCGTGAGGGCCTGGACCGCTCCGCCGCGATCCGCGCCGCCGTTCGCGAGTGGGCTCGCGCGTGATCGTCGCCGCGTCCGCGCACAAACACGGGATCAACGACGAGGACGCGATCACTGCCGCGCGGTCGGCGCTGGCAGGCGGACCCCTGGATGACGAGAACCCGCAGCGCGAATTGAGGATCGGGCTGGACACGGCAGGCCGACTTCTGGAAATCGTCGTGTTGCTGTGGGATGACGGTGAGGTCGAGATCATTCACGCGATGAAAGCCAGGGCCGCGTATCGACGACTCGTGTCCTGAAGCAACCCGCCGCCGCATCGGCATCCTCGTAGGCTCGCCGCGCCTCGATGATCATGCCACAGGGACGTGAGGTGTCGAAGGGAGGAATCCCTTGAAGTCGTTGAAGGCACGGACGACCTGGGCTCAGCCGGCCTGTGCGCAGCGGTAGTACATGACTGCGACCTGGGTGCGGTTGCGCAGGCCGAGCTTGGCCAGGATCGCGCTGATGTGGTTGCGCACCGTGCCCTCGCTCATGAACAGCCGCGCCGCGGCCTCGGCGTTGTCCAGTCCCTCGGCCACGGCCTCGACCACCTCGTACTCGCGGTCGGTCAAGGCCGCGAAAGCCGTACTCCGCAGGTCCTTGGCGGACGTTCCCGGGCCCGCCTCGGTCTGCTCCCGTCCTCCGGTGCGCCCGCCCAGCCCCATGGTGGTGCTGCGCTCCAACACCTCCCCCTCCAGGACGCATACCCCGGCCATGACGGAGCGCAGCGCCGGGGCGACCTGGGCGACGTCCTGCTTGATGAGGTAGCCGCGCGAGCCCATCTTGAGGGCGCGCACGATGTACTCGTCGTCGGAGAAGGTGGTCAGGAAGACGATGCGCGCCCCGGCGTCCTCGGCCAGGATCTGCTCGGCCGCACTGAGCCCGTCCCCGCCGGGCATCTGGATGTCCATGAGGAGGATGTCGGGGGCCAGCTCCCGGTAGCGCTCGGTGGCCTCGGGGCCCGAGCAGCCCAGGCCGACGACCTCGACGTCGTCCTCAACCGACAGGATCGTGGACAGGGACTGGGCGACGAGTGCGTCGTCGTCGACGATGAGGACCCTCATGATGCTCCTTCTTTCCCTCGTCCGTCCTTGGGGATCGTGGCGAAGACCGTGAACCGTGGCCGCGGGGTGATCCGCACCCGGCCACCCAGGGCCTCGACCCGCTCAGTCATGGAGCGCAGCCCCAGGCCCGAGCCCACGCGGCAGCCCACGGCCGGCTCGCCCTCGGCGGGGACAGTACCGTCATTGTCGACCGTCACCTGCCAGAACGCAGGGTAGTCGGTGACGGCCACGCGGGCCGAGCGGGCCCCGCCGTGGCGGGCGGCGTTGGTCAGGGCCTCGCGCACCACGGCGACGACGCAGCGCGCCACCGCTGCTGGCGGCTCGGCCTCGGTGGGGCAGTCCACACGTACCGACTCGATGCCGCAGCGCGAGCCCAGCAGGTTGAGGGAGGTGGCCAGTTCCTCGCCGTCGTCGGACAGGGCGTGGACGGAGCGGCGCATGGAGTCCAGGGCCTCGTCGAGGCCCCCGTCCAGCGTGTCCAGGTCGGCGACGACGCCCGACTCGTCGCGGTGGACGACCTGGAGGGCCTTGACCTGCAGCAGGAGGCGGGTGAGAAGGTGGCCGACGCCGTCGTGGATCTCGCGGGCGATGCGGGTGCGTTCGGACAGGGCGGCGGCGCGCAGCTCGTAGTCCTGGGCTTGGAGCAGTTGGGCGTTCGTGTCCTGCAGGGTGAGGACCTTCTCGCGCAGGTCGTCGCGCACCGCGTGCAGGCTCCTTCGCGCCGCCTCCTCCTGGACGGTGCGCAGCGCGAGGAGGGCCGCGAGCGCGCAGACCGCCAGGGCCAGGGCCAGCACGGGAGTGTCTTGAACCCGGGCGGCCATGACGGCCACGAAGGGGATGCAGGCGGCCGCAGCCGCCATTCGCGCGCGCCGGGTCCCGAGCGCTCCGAGGCGGGCCAGGGCGTAGACGACCAGCGGCGCCCCGGTCACGGAGTCCGTTGAGAGGGCTCCCACCAGGAGGTAGGCGGCCGGCATGGCGATGCCCCACTGTCGCTGGTCGGTGCTCATGCTCAGGCCGGCGATGGTCACGGCTGCGATCAGCCAGATGACGGCGGCTGTCCTCGCCTGCCCCACAATCAGGGCAAGCAGGAGGCAGCCGCACAGCAGCGCGCCTTTGTCGACCAGAACCTTCACCCCTTGATTATCGGTCGAGGGCCGGCGCTCGTGGGCGCGGAATGCCGTCGAGAGACTCGTTGCGGGTCCTCATGACAGAAGTCATGGGGGGCCGGCCATAGTCATGACACCAGGCACTTCTGGCCACCCCCGCGCCCCGGGACCATGGATGTCATGAGCCGGGGACCACCGGCACAACGAAGGCGGCGAAGGAAGGAGCCGAGATGGACGGCGAGGATGAGAACCACGAGGCGGGCCTGGCAGTGGAGGTCGACTCCCTGGTCAAGCGCTATGGGGAGCTGGTCGCGGTTGATGGCCTGTCTCTGACGATCCCGCGTGGTCAGGTGCTGGGGCTGCTCGGCCCCAACGGCTCGGGCAAGACGACGACGATCAGCTGCATCCTGCAGCTGCTCACCTACGACAAAGGCTCGATCCGCGTCTTCGGTGAGCCGATGACGCCCACCTCCTACGGTCTCAAGCGTCGCATCGGCGTGGTGCCTCAGGATGTCGCCGTCTTCGATGAGCTCACGGTGGCGGAGAACGTCAACGCCTTCTGCGCCCTCTACGTGCGCGACCGCGCCGAGAGGCGCCGCCTGGTGGCCGAGGCGATCGCCTTCGTCGGCCTGGAGAAGTTCGTGAGGTTCAAGCCCAAGAAACTCTCCGGCGGCCTGCTGCGACGCCTCAACATCGCCTGCGGCATCGCCCACGGCCCCGACCTCATCTTCCTCGATGAGCCCACGGTCGCCGTCGACCCGCAGAGCCGGGGCGCCATCCTCGAGGGCATCAAGCGTCTCAACGAGCGTGGTGCCACCATCATCTACACGAGCCACTACATGGAGGAGGTGGAGCAGCTGTGCGACCGGATCGTCATTATGGACCGCGGCCGTCAGGTGGCCTCCGGTACCTCCGACGAGCTCAAGGCCATGATCGGCACCGGTGAGCGCATCCGGGTGGAAGTCGTTGACCCCGCCCCGCTGGGCGAGGATGCCCTGGAGGGCCTGCGCCGCCTGGAGCATGTGCGCACGGCCGCCTACCAGGACGGTGAGGTGCTCATCGAGTGCTCCCCCGGGGCTCACAACCTCACCGATGTCATGAGGGCACTGGACGCGGCGGAGGCAACCTGCGGCCGGGTGACCTCCGAGCCCCCGACCCTCAACGACGTCTTCCTGGAGATCACCGGGCGGGCCCTGCGAGACGAGGCGGCCTGAGATGTTGACCGTCTTCCTGTACCAAGTGCTCAGGCTCCTGCGAGACCGCGTCCTACTCGTATGGACGCTCGGCTTCCCCATCGTCCTGTCCCTCATCTTCATGGCGATGTTCTCCAACCTGGAGAAAGCCTTCGAAGCCACCCCCATGAGCTTCGGCGTCGTCCAGGATGAGGCCTACCGGACCGCTCCGGGGCTGGACGCCGTCGTGGAGCGCATCTCCTCCGACGACGCCGATCCTCACCTCCTCACGAAGGTCACCCACTCCACGGTCGCGCAGGCCGAGACCGCCGCGAAGCGGGGAGAGACCAACGGGTATCTCGCCGTCGAGGGCGACCAGCCTGTGCTGCACGTGACTCAGCAGGGCAACGAGGCCGAGACGACTCGGGTCCTGCGAGTGGTCATGGACTCCTACACCCAGAGGCAGGCCGAGTACGTGGCCCTAGCCAAGGCGGGGGCGGCTCCCGAGAAGCTGGCCGCGCTGGAAACCGATCAGGCCTTCACCCGCTCGATCTCGGTGACGCCCTCCCCCGTCAAGCCGGAGACCCACTACTACTTCGCGCTGCTGGCCTTCGCCTGCGGCATGGGAACGACCGTGGCCATGGTGGCCGTGAAGGGAATCATGGCCGTCTCACCGGTGGGCGCCAGGCAGACCCTGGCGGGCCTGCCCCGGTGGAAGGTCCTGACGGCCACGCTCGCGGCCTCCTGGGTGTGCGTGTTCGCCTGCCTGCTCATCGCCTTCGCCTTCATGGCCTCGGTCGTGGGCGTGGACTTCGGGCCCCATGTGCTGCTGTGCCTCATGGCGATCGGGGTCTGCAGCCTCATGGCGAGCGCAGCGGGAGCCGCCCTGGGGACGCTGGGTCGCCTGGAGACCGGGATAGTCTCCGGCTTCCCGGCCCTGCTGTCCTTGTTCACCGGCATGTACGGGCCCGCGTCCCTGTCCCTGGCCAGCTCCATCGAGCAGCATGCCCCGCTGCTGGCGCAGGCCAATCCCCTGTGGCAGACGGCCCGCTGCTTCTACGGGCTCCTGTACTACGACTCCCTGGCGCCCTTCGCCCGCAGCTGCGCGGTCCTGCTGGGCATGACGTGCCTGTTCCTGACTATCGCCCTGATCCGGGCCAGGAGGATGACCCATGAGCACCTTTAAGACATGTGTGAGAGTTGTGGCCGCTCACCGGCTGTACATCTTCATCTACCTGGTGGTGCTGAGCCTGTTCGGCCTGTTCACCGGGATGGTCAAGTCCGAGGACAACTCCGATGAGGTCGCGGCCGCCACGGCGAGTGTGGCCGTCATCGACCGCGACGGCTCCACGATCTCCCGCGGGGTCAAGGACTACGTCGAGTCCGTCGGCGAGGCGCAGCCGATTGAGGACTCCAGGAGGGCCCTTCAGGACGCCACCGCACAGAACCGCATCAGCTACATCCTCATCATTCCCGCCGGTTACGGGCACAGGCTGCAGCAGGCGGCTCGCGAGGGCACCGAGCCGCCCCGCATGGACACGGTCATCGGGTACGAGTCGGCGTCCGGAGCGCTCATGAACGTGCGCACCGACTCCTACGTGGGGCAGGTCAGCGACTACCTGTCGACTCTCGCGGACGACCCGGCCCGGGCCGTCTCCCTGGCCAAGGAGACGATGAACCACTCCGCCCCCGCGAAACGGATCACCCCGGACGCCACGCCCCTGTCTCACAGCTTCGTCACCTACGCCAGGTTCTCCTTCTACCCGCTCATGGCCTTCGCGGTCGTCACGATCTCCACACTGATGGCGGCGCTGAGGCGCCGGGCGGTGCGCGCACGCCTCGAGGCCACCCCGGTCAGCGGCACTTCCCGCAGCCTCGGCCTGCTGGGGGCGTGCCTCGTCGTGGGCCTCGCCGGGTGGCTGTGGGTCTTCGGGCTGGGAGTGGCGGCCTTCGGCCTGGGCAGTGCGGCGACGTCGGCTCCGCTGCTGGGGGTGGTTGCTGTGGCCGTGGGCAGCTACACGCTCGTGGCGGTCTCGATCGGATTCCTCATGGGGCAGATAGGTCTGGGGCAGCACGCGGCCAACGCGGTCGCCAACATCGGCGGCATGGCCCTGTCCTTCCTGGGCGGTGCATGGGTGCCCATCGAGTGGCTGCCTGACGCGCTCGCCCGGGCGGCTAGGCTCACGCCCGGTTACTGGGCGGACCAGGCGATCTCCGGGGCGTACGAGGCGACCTCCATGTCCGCCGCCGTCATTTGCCCCCTGCTGGTGGACTGCGGGATCTGCGCCTTGTTCGCCGTCGCGGTCTTCTCCGTCGCCGTGGCCGTGGGACGCGCCCGGGCCCGGTCGGCCCTGTAGGACGCTGGCGCACCCGTCCCATACGACGTTGGGGCCGGTCACCAGGTGGTGGCCGGCCCCGCTGTCAGGCTCTGCGGGTTCGCGCCGC
This sequence comes from Actinomyces acetigenes, assembly GCF_031296635.1. Classification (NCBI taxonomy): domain Bacteria; kingdom Bacillati; phylum Actinomycetota; class Actinomycetes; order Actinomycetales; family Actinomycetaceae; genus Actinomyces; species Actinomyces acetigenes. The sequence goes on along the minus strand of NZ_JASPFC010000001.1, from coordinate 157,522 downwards.
CGTCGTCACTTCACGGCGACGAAGACCTTGTCGGCCAGAAGACCGGGGGTCACCGCAAGGACCCCGCCCTGGGCGTTGGCCGACGGCACCGCGCGCACAACGTTGCCTGACACGCTGGCCCCCTTGTACAGCACTGTCGTAGAGTCGATGGCATCCGGGGCGGCGACGAGGGAGTCGGCACCGTCAATGGTGACACCTTCCGCTGTCACGAAGTCGACCAGTACAAAGGCGGGCGTTTCTCCGGCTGGGTCGTTGCCGATGTAGGTAGCGGTGTAGTTGATGAGAACGTATTCCTTCCCTTCAGCGGGAGGCTCGTTGAACTGGTTAGCCGAGGCCACCGCATCGTTAGCGTTGAAGGTGACCGAGTTGATCACCACTTTCCAGTCCTTGCTGGAGATCTCGGTACGGAGCGGGTAGGGGTTCTCCCGAGTCTTTCCCTGTGCGGAGTCCGCAGCACCCGATCCTCCTGAGTTCGACGACGCCCCATCGGGAGCCGGTGCCGCAGAGACGGCGCTCGTGGAGGACATCGCCTCATCGACAGCGTTGCCGACAACCACCAGGAAGACGAAAACACCGACGATGGTTCCGACAACCGAGACGATCACCGCGGTGATTGCAGGCCAAACGGCCTCACCCTTTCGGAAGAGTCCTACCAAACCGACGATGAAGGAGATTGGCAGCAGGATCCAGCCGACGATGAGGGCTCCAGGGATGCAGGCGAAGATGAACCCGATGACAGCCATCACCAGAGCAACGATGCCCACGGTGTTGCGCCCCTTCTTCACCGGCGCAGGTGCTTGCTGCATCGGCACAGGAACCTGATCTTGAGGCGGGTACTGCTGAGGAGGGGTGGACTGAGGAGGGTACGACATTGTGGCTCCTGATATTCGACAGTATGTCGAAACGAGACAAACGAATGCAGCGACACCCGCTGCACCGCTCATCGTAGTCAGAGCAACACCCAGACAGCATGCACAGAAGCACAGAATTCAGAATTAGCACATTCCAAAACGGCCACTAACCTTCCGAATGAAACTTAACATCATCGCGACCATCAGCAGCATCGCACTATCCGCCAGGACAGACATTTACGCACATTCACTACTCGGCCTTGACGGCGCGGTCACAGAACTATTGCGAACCCCAAAAGAAGTCGGCGCCAACATTCATTCACCCCAGACTCAACCTCCATCGAAACACAGGACCTGTAAACCACTATCGATCTGTCGGCGATTTTTCAAAGCTCCAGCCGACACTCAGACAAGCACCCAACATTCCTATAGTCACGCAATCGCCGCCCCGCATCCAGGTCTCACCGGATCGGGGACGTCCTTCCTGTACGAGGACTGACTTCTCCTCCAGACCACTGCGGGGGAATCCCAGTCATCTGGGGGATACGTACGTCCTCGGCGAGAATCGCAGTCCTCGACGGACACGGACAGGCCTGGGCTCAGCGCAAGGAGACCGTTCTGCAAGTTGGTCAACGACGGCGCACAACAACAGCCCTAGAGGCATATTCACAGCATCCGTTGAAGGTACTGTAACCTGCGCAGACGCCAGCGTCGACTAAGCCCCGTGAATAAGCCTCCTAGAGCTTCCCCAGCAACTGACGCTTGGCGATGACGAAGTCGGCATCATCCAGAATGCCTTCCTTGCGCAACTCATCCAACTCACGTAGACGTTTCGCGACATCTTCAGTAGACATGCCAGGAGAACTCATTCCCTGAGAAACCTCGGCCTGACCGGAGGGAAGAGCAGGAGCGTTCGACACCACAGGCCCACGCCCCAGGGCGGTCAGCACCGAGTTGCCCGCACGTTCCAGGGCTTCGCCCACACTTTCACACTCTCTTTTAACGATGGGAGCACCGACTGTTTTTACTTGATTTGTCAAAGTGTGTATTTTTTTGTCGGTCACAATCGTCAGAATAGACTTTCCTGTCATCATTTTGGCGAGTTGACCTGCACCAGTGACAGCAAGACCTAAACCACCAGACATCTTCATAAGCCCCGACCCTCCTTTAGCAACAGTCGAAACCAGCCTCACCGCAGTACCAGCCATCGCAACGGCTTCCGCCCCAGACGCGACACTCGACGACACACCACCCGCGGAACGCTCCATCGAAATTGACATCAGTCTCTCATATGGCGTTGATTCCCTGATGGATCTGACGGTCGTTCCATCACCAGGACCGGCCACGCGAACGTATCCATTCTCGTATATCTCAATCGTCGACGTCCCGAACACTCCCCCAGTGACTCGGCGCCCGACCTTTCTTGCAAGCTCCTCTCGCCGACGACGTTCTTCCTGTATCCGCTCCTCATACCGCCGACGCTGTTCCTCCTCTCGCTCTTCGTGCTCTCGGTGCCTCCGCTGACTTGCCGCCCATTGCTCCTGGGCAGCACCTTTGACCGCTCGCCCCAGCGCATTGAACATCCCTGAACTCTTTACAAGATGCCCAGTCGGAGGAACCTCCTGACCAGTCCCCGAGGGACGAGCCTCCAGCTGGACAGAGGAGACGTCCTGCGCGTAGACGCCCCATGCGCGACCATCCCACCATCGTTGCTGACCCGATCCATCGTCATACCAACCTGCTGGGGCAGACACTTCTATACCTCCATTGACGTGCTTTATGGACGCGATCGTAGCACTGCCATCCCCTTCGGGAGAGATGGAATTCAATAATCATTCAACCCTTCAAATTATCTCTACTTTTGTCTCTTTCCAAAGCACGAAAGTCGCATATTTTATTGACCTAGCAGTGATTTCACAAAGCCTCTTCTGACCCTGAGAGGAGCACCCCCACCCCCGCGGCTCGCTCAGTCACCGCCCACATCCAGGTCTCACCGGATCGGGGACGTACTTTCTCTACGAGGACTGACTTCTCCTCCAGACCACTGCGGGGGAATCCCAGTCATCTGGGGGATACGTACGTCCTCGACGAGAATCGCAGTCCTCGATGGCAGGGCCGACCCCCAGCACCCCATCTGCCCGCAGCCGCCCCGCACATCTGCAGATCCCAGCCAGCCAAGCGGGACCGGTAGACACCCCCCGCTCGCGCTCACCAACGAGCACAGCAAGGCCCCGCCGGCGCATTGCACCGGCGGGGCCCAGCAGGCGACGGTCAGTCGTGCCGACTCGCCCGTCACTCCCACTCGATGGTGCCCGGGGGCTTGCTCGTGCAGTCGAGCACCACCCGGTTGACCTCCGGCACAGAGTTGGTGATCCGGTTGGAGATGCGCGCCAAGACGTCGTAAGGCAGGCGGGTCCAGTCCGCCGTCATGGCGTCCTCGCTGCTGACCGGCCGCAGAACAATGGGGTGACCGTAGGTGCGCCCGTCGCCCTGCACCCCCACGGAGCGCACGTCGGCCAGCAGCACCACCGGGCACTGCCAGATCTCGTCGTCGAGCCCGGCGGCGGTGAGCTCCTCACGGGCGATGGCGTCTGCGGCCCGCAACACACGCAGGTTCTCGGCCGTCACCTCGCCGATGACGCGAATGCCCAGCCCCGGTCCAGGGAAGGGCTGACGAGCGACGATCTTCTCCGGCACGCCCAGCTCGCGGCCGATGGCACGCACCTCATCCTTGAACAGCTCGCGCAGCGGCTCGATGAGCTCGAAGTCGAGGTCCTCGGGCAGGCCACCCACATTGTGGTGGCTCTTGATGTTGGCGGCACCCTCTCCCCCGCCGGACTCGACGACGTCGGGATACAGGGTCCCCTGGACCAGGAAGCGGATCTCGCCGCCCTCGGCCCCGACGGCCTCGATGACCCGGCGCTGGGCGGCCTCGAAAGAGCGGATGAACTCCCGGCCGATGATCTTGCGCTTGGCCTCCGGCTCGGTGACTCCGGCCAGGGCGCTCAGGAAGCGCTCGGTCTCGTCAACCGTGATGACGCGAATGCCCATGCCCTCGGCGTAGTCGTGCTCGACCTGTTCGCGCTCGCCGGCGCGCAGCAGGCCGTGGTCGACGAAGATGCAGGTGAGCTGGTCACCGATGGCACGGTGGACGAGGGCGGCGGCCACAGAGGAATCCACTCCCCCGCTCAGGCCACAGATGACGTGGGCGTCGCCCACCTGCTCGCGGATACGGGCCACCTGCTCGTCAATGATGTTGTCCGGCGTCCAGGTGGCCGGCAGTCCCGCCTCCTTGTGCAGGAAGTTGACCAGGGCCGCCTGCCCGTGCTCGGAGTGGAGGACCTCGGGGTGCCACTGCAACCCGTAGAGGCGGCGGCCAGGGTTCTCGAAAGCGGCCACCGGCGTCTGGGAGGTGGAGGCGGTGACCGTGAAACCCTCGGGAGCGGCCTGGACCGCGTCACCGTGACTCATCCACACCACCTGATCGTCCGGGGTGCCGTCAAACAGGCAGGAACCCTCCTCCACGCGGGCGGGAGTGTGCCCGTACTCGCGGGTGCCAGTGCGTCCGACCGTTCCGCCCAGAGCCTGAGCCATGGCCTGGAATCCGTAGCAGATCCCCAGGACCGGCACTCCGGCGTCGAAGAGGGCCGGGTCAACGGAAGGGGCGCCGTCAGCGTAGACCGAGGAGGGGCCACCGGAGAGGATGATGGCCGACGGCTGCTTGTTCAGCATGGCGGCAGCATCCATGGAGTGGGGCACGATCTCGGAGTAGACACCGGCCTCGCGCACGCGGCGGGCGATGAGCTGGGCGTACTGGGCGCCGAAGTCCACCACGAGGACGGGGCCGACGGCGCTGGAAGAAGTCTGGCTGGTCGTCACCGGAACAGAATAGCCGGGGCGGCATCCCGCCGCCTTCCGCCCTGCTGGCCGGCAACGACGACGCCTCTCGGCGCTACCCGCCACCACAGGATGACTAGACCAGTGGTTGATGCCGCACTTCTGCCGCACAGGTCGCGCTCCCGTATCAAAACCAGCGTGACGTTGATATCCTCAACGCCCTACCAGGACGGGGAATCCCCTCCATGACGCCGCGTTCGGGCACGCCCCTCTAAGAGCGTCCCCTCTCCCCGCGACGCCCTGTGTTCCACGAACCATCGGCGCAACACACGTCACGATCCTTTGTCTAGACAATTAGGTGGCGGTTTCCTAGAGTTCTACGTGACGGAGAAACCTCCGTCCAGCCCACGGGCTGCACACCGTCGTGCAGGGACGCACGACTCACGGTCAGGCGGATCTGCTCGACACGCACCGAGAGGAACACTCACATGACCGCCACCACCACCGAGCGCCCCACCCAGACCGTCGAGACCGCTGCTTCCACCACCGCCACCCAGGCGACCACCGGCACGCAGACCGACGCCAACCGCCTCACCTTCACCGTCGCCATGATCGCCGTCATGGTCGCCGTCATGGTCATGGCCGTTGTCGGCGCCGTCACCGGCATCCCGACCCTCATGTTCGCCTCCTCCGTCCTGGCCGCGATCACCATGGGCGTGGGCATCTACACCGGCATCAACCTCCTCGAGGCCCGCTGAGCGTAGACGACTCCAACGAGCTCACTGGAGCTCCACCGGATCCGGACCACGCACCACAAGCAACGCAGGACTCGGACCCAGCCCAGCAAGGGCGCAGAAATAACGAGGCTGCGCGGCCAAGGAAGCCCGCGCAGCCATGGCAAACCGAGGGGCACCGTACAGGCGGCGCCCCTCTTCTCACACCCCAGAAGCACCCCCGTCGCAGGCACACGTCACTGCCTGTCGACGCAGCGACGGCTGAGCGCTCCATGACGGACGCCACGCGACATCCACCTTCCTGGGTTTCTGTCTAACACCTACTATCCAATAGTAACTAAGTATCTCACCCGTCATCGGTAGAGAGGATCATATGTCTCCAGGTCCATTGACGCAGTCTCAGCGCAGCACCCTCGTTGATACATCGCTGGCCCTCCTGCTTCAGGAACAGCCCAACGGCCAGCAGCTCCTGGACACCGTCTCGGCCGGCGACCCTGGTCGGCGCCGACTGGCACTGCGGGCCCTGCTCGCCATGCGACCCGCCATTCCACTATCCCCTGAGCTGAACTGTTCACTGGAGCGGCTCCTGGCTGCCGAGGCGGCCGAGCGAGAAACCGTTGACGCCCTCAGCCTGCCGGGAACGGAGGTGGACCCGCGCCTGTCTCTGTGGCGCGGCGACATCACAACGATCCGGGCCGATGCGATCGTCAACGCGGCGAACTCCGCTCTCCTCGGATGCTTCCAGCCGCTGCACGCCTGCATCGACAATGCCATCCACTCGGCCGCCGGCCCCGGACTACGCCAGGAATGCGCAGACATCATGGCCGCTCGAGGCCGTCCCGAACCCACCGGCACGGCAACCGTGACCGGCGGCTACCACCTGCCAGCCGCCCACGTCATCCACACCGTCGGGCCGATCGTGCAAGGCAAGCCAACCGCTGAGCACGAGGCGCTCCTGGCCTCCTCCTACCGTTCCTGCCTGCTCGCTGCCGAGGATCTGCGGGCCACCAGCATCGCGCTGTGCTGCATCTCCACCGGTATCTTCGGCTACCCCAAGGCCGAGGCCGCCGCCGTCGCGGTCCGCACCGTCCGCGAGCTGCTCCCCCGTTTCCAGTCACTGACAAAGGTGGTCTTCAATGTCTTCGATCCAATCGACGAATCGATCTACCGCGACCTCCTCGACCCTGACCGCTGAGAGCTCAGAGGCGATCCGGCGTCTAGCCGACGCAGCCTCCCAGGCCGACGCCGTCGTTCTCGGTGCCGGGTCGGGACTGTCGGCCGCAGCAGGTCTGTCCTACTCAGGCCCCCGATTCACACGCCTCTTCCCTGACTTCATCGAGCAGTTCGGCCTGAGAGACATGTACTCCTCCGGGTTCTACCCCTTCCCAACGCCGGAGCACCGGTGGGCGTACTGGTCCCGGCACATCATGGCCAACCGCTACGACGAGCCCATCCTCCCCCTCTACCAGGACCTGAGGGCCATCCTGAATGGTTTGGTGGACACGGACTACTTCGTCATCACCACGAACGTCGACCACGCCTTCGCCCGCAACGGCTTCGACGAGTCGCTCGTCTTCGCCACTCAGGGCGACTATGGACTGTGGCAGTGTTCCGTCCCCTGCTACGCCGGGACGTGGTCCAACGAGTCGGCCGTGCGAGAGATGGTGGAGCGGCAGCGGGACCTGCGCATTCCATCATCGTTGTTGCCCGTATGCCCCAGGTGCAAGGAACCTGCGGCGATGAACCTGCGGGTGGACGGCACCTTCGTGGAGGACGAGCAGTGGCACGACGCTGCTGAGCGATACCGCCGGTTCCTGTCCGAGCACGAGTCGGATCGGGTCCTCTACCTGGAGATCGGGGTGGGGTGGAACACGCCCTCACTCATCAAGTTCCCGTTCTGGCAGCGGACCTACGCCAATTCCTCGGCCGTCTTCGCCACCCTCAACCAGGAGCCGGAAATCCCCCGACAGATTACGCAGCGCTCCATCGCCGTCCCCGGGGACATCGCCGCCAGTATCGAGGCATGGAAAACTCTGGCGCAGAGCTGACGCGCCGGAGTCAGAACATGCCGTTGTCGTTGGCAGAGGTCTCCGGGATCACCTGGAGCACGTCCCAGTGCTCCACGATCCGGCCGCGCTCATCGAGACGGAAGATGTCGATGCCCGCGTAGTCCTCCGACCCCGGCCACCGCTGGTGGCAGTGCAGGATGACGTAGTCCCCCTCGGCGAAAGCACGCACGAACTCCACGCTCTTGCCAGGGTAGTCGCGAGCCATCCGCTCAAAGTACTCGACGAAGGCCTCCTTGCCGTCGGCCACATGAGTGTTGTGCTGCCGGTACTCCTCGCCGGCGTATCGCTCCAGCGCCTCCCTCGGCCGGCACTGATTGAACATCAGGTCGTAGAAGGCCTTGACGTTCTCCTTGTTGCGCTCCAAAGTGCGCTCCAGCTCAGTGGACATACAGGACTCCTCCTTCGCTCCTTGCGATGGTCACACTAGTCAGTCAGCGCCCCTCCGCGGCCTGTGACGCACCGCAGCGACACCCAAGATGTCCAAATCGGATACAAAGGAGGGCCCCAGGCTCGCAGCGCCAATAAGAAACCGCATGATTCCGCGGTTCCGGTGACGGTCTGTTCGGACCATGGGCTCCTTTGTCACCGATTTGGATACGGAGCATGTCCGACCTCGGCTCGGAGTAGCATTGCGCCTCCTGCTCAAGCCGGCAGGGCCCGAGCAGGAGGCGCGAGGATGAGGGGGCGCGGTCAAGCCCCGACAACCGGGGCTGACCGGCTGGGATCACAGCGACATGTCGACGACAGCGCGCCCCTGGATCTCGCGGTTGCGCAGCGCGGTGTAGCCAGCGCCGGCCTCCTCCAGCGGCAGGCGGCGCGAGACGACATCGCGGTAGTTGATGACGCCCTTGTCGGCCAGGTCGACGACGGCCGGCAGGTCCTGGCGGGTGCGCGCCCCATAGGAGCCGAGGATCGACTGCGAGCGGCGCACCGTGCGGTTGATCTCCACCCCGGCGGTCTGCACGCCGGCCCCCAGGCCGATCGGCACCATGCGGCCACCATCGGCCAGCACGTCCAAGGCGGTGGTCCAGGTGGCGGGGATGCCCAGCGCCTCGAAGGAGACGTCGACACCCTTGCCGCCGGTGAGCCGGAAGACCTCCTCGCGGGCGTCCTGGGTGACGGAGTTGACCACGGCCGTGGCCCCGTAGTCGAGCATGGGGGCGAGCTTGTCGTCATCGACGTCGATGGCGATGACCTGGCTGGCGCCGAAGGCCCGGGCGATCTGGACGATGTTGGTGCCCACGCCGCCGGTGGCGACCACGGCGACGGTCTCCCCGTAGCGCAGGTCGGCGCCGCGGCGCACGGCCCCGTAACCGGTCATGGCGGCACAGCCCAGGATGGCCGCCGGCACCATGTCGATGGTGTCGGGCACGGGGGCCACGGCGGTGGAGGGGATGACCGCATACTCGGCCAGACCGCCCATGGAGTACATGGCCACCGGCTCGCCGTCGAGGGTCGCCAGGCGGGTGGTGCCGTCGTAGAGGACGCCCTTGAGGCGGTTGAGGTCGAAGAAGGGGCCGCACAGCTCGTCGCGCCCCGAGGCACAGGCGTCGCACTGGCCGCAGGGCATGAGGAAGCCGCCGGCCACCTTCTGCCCGACCGTCAAGCCGGTGTGCTCGTTGCCGGGGCCGAGCTCCACGATGGTGCCGGAGACCTCGTGGCCGAGCACCGCCGGCAGCGGGAAGGCGATGGCGCCGCCGATGACGTGGAGGTCGGAGTGGCACAGTCCGCAGGCGGCCACCTTGATGAGGACCTCGCCGGCCTTGGGCCGGGGGGTGCGCAGGGTCTCGATCTGCAGGCCGACCTCGTGGTCCCGCAGGACCGCGGCCTTCATGGTCTCAGGGATGGACACGGTTGTCTGTGAGGCCTGGACTGCCTCATTGCTCGTCATGCTCAGGTGCCTCTCTGTCAGGTGTCGACGACGTCGGGCCGCCGAGTGGCCTCCTTATGGCCACGCCCCCACCATACGATATTTGTCCTGACAAATCATAGGCCTGAAGTCGGATGCGCGACGCTGTTCCCAAAACTGCCCCGCGCTCGCACTCCCCTAGACCTTCAGCTCGCGCGGCAGGCGCAGGAGCACGACGGCGACGCTGAGCACCGACAGCGTGAAGACCACCCAGAACAGGGCGCGGGCCCCGAGGTAGCTCACGATGAGCAGTGAGGCCAGGAGGACTCCGGCACGCGCCAGGACCCCTCCGGTCGCCGAGGCGCGCCGCTGCGCCTCCACCAGCCAGGGCGGGATCCGCGGGTCGATCGCCCCCTGACAGGCCGGCAGGACCAGCACCGACTGGCTGGCGACCAGGATCGCCAGGGAGACGATGATCGTCCAGGCGCCGCCCACGCCCCCGAGAGTCATGCCGGTCACCAGGAAGGTGGCCCCCAGGACGGCGACGACCGTTCCCAGCACCACCCGCAGGAATCGCAGCCGCTCGACCCGGGTCACCAGCGCCAGGGCAAGGAGTGCCAGTCCCATCCAGGTCCCGGCGCTTATGGCGATCGCAGCGGGTGCGAGCCCGAGCTCGGTGGCGATCAGTGGGGCGAGGACCAGGGCCGCCGCCCCCAGGGGCGCCTCCTGGGCGATGATGAGGACGGCGCCAGTGAGCACGGCGGCACGCACCTCGGGCACCCGCAGCTCGCCGGGAGACATGGCCTGCTGCTCGGCCATCATCTCCGCATCCAGGCGGGTCCAGTCGATGGCCACGGAGGCCTCCAGGGTCCCGTGCAGGCGGCGCAGCGCCTCGAAGGCCTCGACGTCGCGTCCCTGCCGCACCAGCCAGACCGGGCTCTCGGGCAGGAGCAGGGCACCGACCAGGTACGCCAGCGCGGCGACGGCGACCACCACCCAGGCGATGAGGAGCCGCGAGGGACTCCACCAGGCCGCCAGAACCACGATGCCGGCCCCGGCCGGGCCGAGGGCCATGGCCTGCGGCATGAGTCGCTTGTGTCCCCTCAGGGAGAGCTCGTGGCAGACCAGTGGCGCCACGACGAGTACCCCGCCCACCGCTAGGCCCACCAGGCCCGCCCCGATCAGGCCGACGCCGCCGAGCCCGGCTGCGACCCCGGCGCCCAGCACTGCCAGAGCGCCCATGAGCAGTCCCATTCGCCGTCGCCCCAGGTACCGGGCAAGAGGGCGGCCGGTGACGGTCCCCAGCACCATCGCCGCAGCAACGGCGCCGACCAGGGGCAGAGCGCTGCCGCGCGCGCCGGCGACCCCGATGGCCAGCGCCCCTTCCAGGGCGCCGAGGAACAGGCCTGCCGCCCAGGCGTACAGGCTGAGGCGGAGCGGAGCGGGTGGCGCGCTGCGCGGCGGATGCGGGTTCATGGACCGGTCACCGTGTACGTCATGGGCGGCAGAAATGTGTTGGGCTCAGTTGGGAAGGGGAGTTGCCTGATCAGGGAAAGGCCGGGAGGGGAACTGCAACAGTGCGTCAGAGCCTGACAGTCGATTCAATCCGTCCGGTTCGGCTCCACCAGCCACTGCCGCAGCCTCTCACTCCAAGGCCTCAGCTGTACTCCTTCTCGAAGCGTTCCTCGAGCTCCTCCAGGGAGTGGTACTTCGTCTCGGGCACGTACTTCATGTAGAAGACGAGGGAGAATACGTTGATGAGGCAGAAGATGAGGTAGGTGCCCGCTCCCCCGAGCTTCTCCATCATGATGGGGAAGACCAGGGCGACGATCGCGTTGGCGATCCACAGAGCGCCGACCGCCAGCCCCATGGCCGTGCCGCGAACCTTGGCGGGGAAGATCTCCGCCACGAGGACCCAGGTGACCGTTCCGGACTGCTTGGCGAAGACGAACAGGGAGACGATGAGCAGCACCAGGTAAGGGGCGAAGGCGGGGGCACCCTTGATGTTGCCGTCGGCGTCCTGGTAGGGCTGGATGAGGAAGAAGAAGACCGCGGCCAGGAGGCCCAGGGAGACCACGATGCTGGCCTCCTGGTAGATGCCCACGTGCCGCCGGGCGAACTTGGTGACCAGCCACAGCCCCACGGCCGACCCCACGAAGGAGATGAATCCGGAGACGACATTGAGGGAGATCGCGTCGCTCATGGGCAGGCCGGCCGCGGAGAGCACCTTGGGCGTGTAGTACATGGCCGTGTTGATGCCGGTGAGCTGGTCGGCCAGGCCCAGGATGATGCCGATGATGAGCAGGTGCCGGGTCCACTTGACGCCCATGATCTGCGCCAGGCCCCACTTCTCCTGGCCGGCCTCCTTGCGCTGGACCTCGAGCATCTCGTCGACCTCGTCGGCGATGGAGCCATCCTTGGACTCGTCACGCACCCGTTTGAGGGAGCCGATGGCCTCGGCGATGCGCAGGTTGGCGACGTACCAGCGTGAGGACTCCGGCATGAGGCGGATACCGATCCACAGCGCTATGGCCGGCAGTGAGGCCAGCACAAGCATGTAGCGCCAGGTCGTGCCGTTACCGGACTCGACGACGACGTTGGCCAGGTGCTGGACCGACTCCCAGGAAACGGTCTCGCCAGCCTTGGCGACAACCTCACCGGAGCTGTTGACGACGTCGTTGGCGACCGTGACCTCCGGTCCGCCGTGGATCTGAGTCAGGACCGCGTTCATCGAGAAGGCGAGGAACTGACCGAAGACGATCATCATCTGGTCCACGGCCACGAGCGTTCCACGGATGCGCTTGGGAGCCGTCTCACCGAGGAAGACCGGAACCGTCGCCGAGGCGCCACCGACGGCGAAGCCCAGGACGATGCGGAAGAAATAGAGGACCCAGATGTTCGGGGAGAAGGTGCACCCCAGCGCGCCGAAGAAGAAGACCGCTGCCAGGAGCGTGATGTTGTGACGACGCCCGTACTTGTCGGAGAGCTTGCCGCCGACTGAGGCCCCCAGCGCGGCACCCAGGCACAGGAAGGTCCCTACGAGACCCTCCTCCACTGAGTTGATCTGAAGGCCACTGGCGTCGTGCGGCAGATACATGTACGGCAGCGCGGCCGAGATCACTCCGGTGTCATAGCCGAAGAGCAGCGAGCCGAGGGTGGCAACCAGGGCGATGAGTCCCAGCGAGCGCTTCGGACCCGACGCGGGGGTCTGGTCAACCAGCTCCTGGATCCTCTCCGGCGTGTACTGCGCCGCAGAAGTGGGTGATGTGGACATGAAGGAACTCCTTGGGTCGTCTGCCATCGTTGGCGGAGGCGAAAGAGAGCGCTGCTGGGTGGAGCGGTTGTCCGGTCCGCCGGTCACCGCCCCGCAGCGCAGGGGCGGGAGCCGGCAGCGTGAGCGGCCCTCATCGGGGGTGGCGAGGACCGATGAGGGTCAGCCGAGCTCCTCGCGGAGCCTGGCCAGCACTCGACGGTTGATGTCGTCGGCGTGCTCGTGCCAGCCGAAGACGCACACGGAGAGCACGCCGTCGAAGCCGATGTCGCGCAGCGTGGAGAAGACGGCGTCCCAGTCGACCTCGCCGTTGCCGACCTCGTTGTGCTGGTGGACGGTGACGTCGGCGCCGGGCGGGTTGACGATGTAGCGGTTGCCGTCGTTGGCGCGGTGGTTGAAGCCGTCGGCAATGTGGACCTCACGCAGCTTGCCGGCCTCGTGGGCGGTGCGGATCATGCGCTCGACGTCGCCGGCACCGTCGGAGAGGTGGAAGGCGTGGGGGCAGCAGAACTCGTAGCCGATCCAATCCTTGTTGACCGCGCGCACGAGGTTCAGGGCGGGGTCGTGCAGCTCGACGAAGTCGTAGGGGTGGGCCTCCATGTTGAGGCGGATGCCGTAGCGCTCGAAGTCGGGGATAAGCTCCTCGATGGAGCGGAACCACTGCTCCTCGCTGCGGCGGGCCTGGTTGCGGTCGCCGGAGAACTCGGAGGTGATCTCCCGGACGTCGATCTGGTCGGCGAGCTCGAGCAGACGGCGCCAGTTGGACACCTGGGCGCGCCGCTCCTCCTCGTCGGGCGAGGACCAGTTGAAGACCGGGTTGAGGGTGCGCACCTTGACGCCCGTATCCTTCTGGGCCTTGTTGAGCTCGGCGACGAAGGCGTCGTCTGCGGCGGGGCGGTGGTGCCAGAAGTGGAAGTCCGCGTTGGGTGAGAGCTCGACGTGCTCAAAGCCCAGCTCAGCGGCCTTGTAGAGCGTGCGCACCGTGGACATGGTGCGGTAGTACATGTTCGGGTCAAGGGCGATGTCTACCAAGGAGGTCTCCTCTCGGGCGCCGACATCCCTGTCGGCACCCCCATAATGTCATGACAATTGCGTCTGGGGAAGTGGTTGGGGCGGGTATTTTCAGATCCTTCGACGGCGTGGCGGGAGCACGCCGTTCTGCCGCCGAGGAGTCCTCGTCCCGGGAGGCGGGGCTCAGGCCCCGGGGCGAGTACGGCGGGCAGGACCCGTCACTGTCCCCGGGAGCGACCCCGGAGCACTTGCGAACACGCAGCAATCGCGAGCGCTCCAGCAGGCGGCCGCATCGGCGAGGACGATGACGGGAGACTTCAGGCGTAGAAGGCGGGCTTGTCGATGAGCGTGACGTCGACCATCGGCGAGGACTCGTCCTCCAGCGAGGCGACCGCCGCGTCGACCACGGAGGTGGCCGCGTAGCCGTCCCAGGAGGTCGAGCCGGTGTGCTCGTCGCGGGCCACGGCGTGGATCCACTCCTGCACCTCGCGGTTGAAGGCGTCCTCGAAGCGGTCGATGTGCGACTGACACATGGCGTTGCGGTTGCCGTGGATATCGCGGATGTGGATCCTCTCCTGGTCTCCCAGCCTCACCGCGGCGGTCTCCAGCACGAGCTCGCACTCGATGGAGTAGGCGTACTGCAGGTTGACGTTGACCTCGTCGTCGATGCGCACGCCGGACTCGGTGTACATGACGACAACGACCGGGTCGATGAGGTGGTCGAAGCGGTGGGTGGTAGACCTGGGGCGCTCGACGCGCACCTTGACGATCTCCTCACCCAGGAGCCAGCGCATCGTGTCGATCTCGTGGATCGCTGTGTCGTCGATGGCCATGCGCGAGGTGTAGGACTCCGGCACGGTGGGGTTGCGATGGCGGTTGTGGACCAGGAGAGCTTGGCCGTTGTCGCCGTCGTCGAGAACCTTCTTCATCTCGTTGTAGGCGGCGTCGAAGCGGCGCATGAAGCCCACGGTGACGAGCTTCTTGCCGGCCTTCTGCTCGGCCTCCATGATGGCGATGCAGTCCTCGGCGGTGGTGGCCAGGGGCTTCTCGCACAGGACGTACTTGCCGGCCTCGATGGCCTTGATGACGTCGGGGGCGTGGACCTTGCCGAAGGTGGCGATGAGGACGGCGTCGACGTTCGGGTCGTTGATGAGCTCGTCGGCGCTGTCGTAGGCCTTGGCTCCGTAGGGCTGCGCGGCCGAGACCGCGGCCTCGTGGTTGATGTCGGCCACGGCGACGATCTCGCCGCCGGACAGGACACCCGCGATGCGGGCAAGGTGGGCGCGGCCCATACCGCCGGCGCCGATGAGTCCGATGCGTACAGTCATGTGTGTCTCCTCGTTGAGGTGGTGTCAGTGGTAGGTCGGTTGTGTGACGTGGCAGGAGGCCTCAGGCCAGCCCCAGGCCGCACTCGGCCAGGTACGTGCGCATGTTGATGGCGTTCTGCTTGGGGAAGGTGGGCTCGCAGGGGTAGCAGTCCTGCTCGCAGATCGCGTAGATCGGCTTGTCCAGGGCAGCCAGGGCGTCGACGAACTCGTGCATCTCGGGCAGGCCGGCGGGCGGACAGACCGAGGCACCCTTGGTGACGGCCTCACCGAAAGGCCAGTCCTTCTCGTGGGCCTCGCGAGTGATGTCCTCATCGAAGGCCTTGATATGGACGTAGGTGATGCGCTCGGGGTACTTCCGGCACAGCTCGACCGGGTCGCCGCCGCCGTAGACGACGTGCCCGGAGTCCAGGCACAGGTTGACGTAGGTGGGGTCGGTAGCGTCGAAGATGCGGGCGATCTCCTCGGGGGTCTCGATGTGGGAGTCGCCGTGGGGGTGGAGGACCATCTTGAGGCCGTACTCGTCCAGGAGCATCTGCCCCAGGGCGTTGGCGTGCTCGACGTAGAGCTTCCAGGCGTCGTCGGACAGGACACGGTCGTCGGTCCACTCCCAGGTCTTGTCATCGCGGTAGAGCGGGGGCAGGTGGACGATGTACTCGGCGCCGACGGCGGCGTGAGTCTCGGCGATGGCACGGAAGGTCTTGAGGGTGGTCTCCCAGGCCTCCTGCTTGTGCAGGATGCCCCAGCCGGTGCCGGCCACCACCCTCATGCCGAACTCGTCGCACCACTTCTGGAGCTCCTTGGGGTCGGTTGGGAAGTAGCCGAAGGGGCCGGTCTCGATGACCTCGAAGCCGGCCTCGGCCATCTCCTCCCAGGCCTGACGGGGGGCCATCTGCTTGGGGTCCTCGGGGAACCAGACGCCCCACTGGTCGGGGCAGACGCCGATGGTGAGCTTGGAGTACTTGGGGTCGTTGGTGTTGACGGCTTTGGACATCGTTGTCTCCTTCGCGGGACGGTATCCGAATCGTTTCGGACGTGACATCCACTGTACGCTCCCGCCGACCAACAATCTAGGGATTTGTACGAACAAAGAGGTCTGATCTTTAGTGTTCCTCCACTCGTCCTGGCCACCGAGTCCTCCCCTGCTCCGCGAGGACGCACCCTAGGCCCCGAGACCTGACCCCAGCCCCGCAGTCCGCGCCCCCTACCGTGCGTCCTCGACGACGTCGAGACCGGTGGCCACAAGAGCACCCGTCGCCTACGTTACCCACAGGGCAGAAAGCTCCCCTGGTTACTCACGCGCCCGAACGTCAACCTGGAGGCATGGAGACCTACCCTGCACCTCCCCAACTTCCACTTGTTCTGACCTGCAACGGTCCCCCACCTCTGATGCACCATCCGGTGAGGGTCGCGCACGGCCTCTACGCAGATCTCAGCAGAGGCGGAGTGGAACCGTGGAAGGCGGCTCAACAACTCAGTTTGGCCCGCTGCTCCGCCGCCTGTATGCAGGCCCCTTCAGCCCTTGCTCTGAGCCACGAGTCGGCAGCACTTGTCCATGGTCTGTGGGTTCGCCACCACGAGCCCGATATCAGTCTTGTCATGCCCTTTCACCCCCGCCGAAGTCGCATGCTGCTTCCGCCGGCTCCTGGAGGACGGGGCAGGGTCTTTCTGCGACGACACCGGCTTTGTCTGGAGCGGAAGGACATCACGGCGGTCTCGGGCCTGCCAGTGACGACTGTGCTGCGCACGGCTATGGACTGCGCCTTCGACCTGCCGGCACGAGAGGCGATCTGTGTCGTCGACTCGGCTGTGCGCAGCCTCGCCCGTCCGTCGCGCTTCCACCCCGAGGACTCCGAGCAGCGTATGGACGCGGTTCGACGTCGGCTTGAACAGATGGTGGCCGCGCAGGGCCCACGGCGGGGGGCACGGCGGGCCCGAGCGGTCCTGAGGATCACCTCGGGACTCGCGGAGTCACCGGGAGAGTCGGTCCTGCACTGGTTCGTGCGCGCCCTCGGTCTTCCCGCCCCGCGCCTCCAGGCGCGGATCGCAGACCCGGAGCTCTCTCGCTTCTACTTCCCCGACGAGGTCTGGCCGGAGTTCAAGGTGCTGGCGGAGTTCGACGGTCAGCTGAAGTACACGTCGCCTGAGGAACTGTGGAGGGAGAAGCAGCGCCATGACGCGCTGGTCAGGATGGGCTGGCACACTGAGCGCTTCATCTGGAGCGATTTCGGCGATCTGGACGCGCTGCGCCACCGGGTCCTGACGCTTTTCCCTCCTGCGGCCGCGCGCCTGTGGCGCCCGATGGCGGACCTCTGGAAGTAGGGAGGCGCCCTCCATCCCGACAAAGGCGCGGACGCACCATAAGGCCCGCGGACTCATCCTGCTGGATCAGCCCTTGAGGTCTACGGTGCGTCCGCGGCGATGGGCGGCCGAGCCGCCAGGCCTACTCCTCGCGCTGGAAGGACATGGTCGCGGCGTAGGTCTTCTCCGAGGGCCAGCGGGTGGTCACGGCCTTGGCGCGGGTGTAGAACCGCACGCCCTCGGGGCCGTGGATGTGGGTGTCGCCCAGGAGCGACTCCTTCCATCCACCGAAGGAGTAGTAGGCCACCGGTGTCGGGATCGGCACGTTGACGCCCACCATGCCGGCCTCGACGTCGAGCTCGAAGCGACGGGCCACGCCGCCGTCGTTGGTGAAGATGGCCGCACCGTTGCCGAAGGGCGAGGAGTTGACCTGCTTGATGGCCTCCTCATAGGTGTCGGCGTGGACGATGGCGAGCACCGGCCCGAAGACCTCCTCGGTGTAGAGCGAGGACTCCAGGGGGACGTTGTCGACGATGGTCGGGCCGAGGAAATGGCCCTTCTCGTGTCCGGGGATGACCAGGGGGCGGCCGTCGAGGACGACCTCGGCGCCCTTGGCCTCGGCGTCGTCGATGAGTCCGGTGATGAACTCCTTGGACTTGGCGTCGATGACCGGGCCCATCTCGACACCCTCGTCCATGCCGTAGCCGACCTTGATCTTCTCGGCGTGGGCCTTGACGCGGCGGGCCAGGTCCGGTCCGCAGCCGCCCACGGCCACGACGACGGGCAGGGCCATGCAGCGCTCGCCGGCGGCCCCGAAGGCGGCGGCGGAGATGTGCTGGGCGGCGAAGTCCAGGTCGGAGTCGGGCATGACGATGGCGTGGTTGTTCGCCCCGCCCAGAGCCTGGACGCGCTTGCCGTGGGTGATGCCGGTGTTCTGGACGATGTGGGCCACCGGGGTGGAGCCCACGAAGGAGATCGCGTCGATGCCGGGGTGCTCAAGGACCTTGGAGACCATGGTGCGGTTACCGGAGACGACGTTGAAGACGCCGTCGGGCAGGCCGGCCTCCTTGTAGAGCTCGGCCGTCAGCAGTGCCGCCGAGGGCGTGGCCGAGGCCGGCTTGAGAATGAAGGCGTTGCCGGTGGCGATGGCGATGGGGTGCATCCACATGGGCACCATGGCCGGGAAGTTGAAGGGGCAGATGCCGGCGACGACGCCGACCGGCTGGCGCAGGGTGTGGATGTCCACGCCGGTGGAGATGTCGAAGGAGTGCTCGCCCTTGAGGGCCAGGTTGATGGCTGTGGCGAAGTCGAGGGTCTCGCGCCCGCGCTGGATCTCACCGATGGCGTCGGAGTAGTTCTTGCCGTGCTCGGCCACGATCATCTTGGCCATCTCGTCGGAGTGGTCCAGGACCAGCTGGCGCATGCGGAACATGATGGCGGTGCGCTTGGCCAGCGAGACCTTCGCCCACTCCTTCTGGGCGCGGCGGGCCACCTCGACGACGTGGTCGAGGTCGGCGTCGGAGGCCTGGAGCAGCTCGGCCTCGACCTCACCGGTTCCCGGGTTCTCGACGGCGAAGCGGCCGATCGGGTTTCCCTCGTAGTACTTTCCGTCAACCCAGTGCGCAATGGTTCTCATCGTTATCGACTCCTGATTGTCGGTTTCGCGGACCCGCCCCGCCTATGGGGTGGGTAGGGCCGGACTTAGACCAAGGTCTCAGCGGCGGACCGGCCGGGCGCCCAGCGCCTTGCATGTGCCCCCAGCCTAACGTCCTAGACGGCCAACGGTGCGATTTTGTCAGAACATAATGGGGGCGTTGACCACATCGTGATCCTGGCATCCCGCTGGACCGTGGTCAAGGGGCGCCCGCCCCGGAGGGGAGCACGCACGCGGCGGGGGCCCACGGCGCCGTTCGCCGCGGACCCCCGCCGTCGCGGTCGGCGCAGGAGCGCGCGCCGTTGACCGCGGCCTACCTGCGATCCCTCCAGGTAGTGGCCTTACAGGTAGTGACGCTGAGGCTTGCGGTCACGCAGGTACTCCTCGTAGGCGCGCTGCGTGGACTCCAGCTCGGAGACACCCGAGACCGGCACGTCCCACCAGCTCGACCCGGGCGGGTTGGGGCCGTAGAGGTCGGTCTCGATGTGGATCATCGTGGGACGGTCGGAGGCCTCGGCCTGGCGGTAAGCCTCCTTGAACTCGGCGATGGTGTGGACCTCGAGAACGTCCAGACCCCAGGAGCGGGCGTTGGCGGCGATGTCGACGCTGTCGATGACCTGCTCGTCGGCCAGGTGGCTGCCCTCGCCGCGCCTGCGGTACTTGGTGCCGAAGCGCTGGGAGCCGTGGGACTCCGAGAGGGCACCGATGGAGCAGAAGCCGTAGTTCTGCAGCAGGACGTAGATGACCTTGATATTCTCCTGGACCACGGTGGCCAGCTCCATGGGAAGCATCTGGTAGGTGCCATCACCCACGATGGCGACCACCTCGGCCTCGGGGCGGGCGAGCTTGACACCCATGGCGGCGGGCACCTCGTAGCCCATGCAGGAGAAGGCGTACTCCACGTGGTACTGCAGCGGGCTGCGGGCCTGCCACAGGGCCTGGAGGTCACCGGGCATGGAGCCGGCGGCGTTGATGACCACGTCCTCCTCCCCCATGAGCTCGTTGAGGGCGCCAAAGACCTCGGTCTGGGCGGGCAGGGGCCCGTGGTCCAGGTGGTAGCAGCGCTCGGTGGCCTTGAGCCAGGCCTCCTTCTCCGCGGTAATCTCCTCGGAGTAGGCCGCCTCGACGTGGTAGTCCGCGAGCGCCTCTTTCAGGGCGGCCAGGGCCTCGCGGGCGTCGGCCACCACCATCTCGGCGCTCTCCTTGGCAGCGTCGAAGGGGGTGACGTTGATGTTCACGAACTTCACGTCGGGGTTCTTGAACTGGGTCTTGGAGGCCGTGGTGAAGTCGGAGTAGCGGGTGCCCACGCCGATGATGAGGTCGGCCTTGTCGGCGATGTGGTTGCCGGAGTCGCAGCCGGTGGAGCCCACGCCGCCCACGGCGCTGGGGTGGTCGAAGTTGATGGCGCCCTTGCCGGCCTGGGTGTCGCCCACCGGGATGCCGGTGGCGGTGGCCAGGGCGCGCAGCTCCTCACTGGCGCCGGCGTAGATGGTGCCGCCGCCGGCGATGATGAGGGGCCGCTTGGCGGTCTTGATGAGGGCGACGGCGCGCTGAAGGGCGGCGGGCTCGGGCACCGGGCGGCGCACGTGCCACACGCGCTTGCGGAACAGCTCCACGGGCCAGTCGAAGACCTCGGCCTGGACGTCCTGGGGCATGGCGATGGTGACCGCGCCGGTCTCGGCGGGGTCGGTGAGTACGCGCATGGCGTTCAGCAGCGAGGGGATGAGCTGCTCGGGCCGGTTGATGCGGTCGAAGAAGCGCGAAATGGGGCGGAAGGCGTCGTTGACCGAGACGTCCAGGCTGGTGGGGTCCTCCAGCTGCTGGAGCACGGGGTCGGGGACGCGGGTGGCGAACTGGTCGGAGGGAAAGAGCAGCACCGGCAGGCGGTTGGTGGTGGCCAGGGCGGCCCCGGTGACCATGTTGAGGGAGCCCGGGCCGATGGAGGCCGTGCACATGTAGGTCTGGAGGCGGTTGGTGGTCTTGGCGAAGGCGGCGGCCGCGTGCACCTGCCCCTGCTCGTTGCGGGGCATGATGTAAGGCATCTCCTGCTCGCCGTCGGCGCGGGCGATCTCGTTCTGCAGGAGGGCCTGGCCGATGCCGGCCACGTTGCCGTGGCCGAAGATCCCGAAGGCCCCGGCGATGAGGCGCTGCTCGACGCCGTCGCGCTCGGAGTACTGGTTGGACAGGAAACGGATGGTGGCCTGGGCGACCGTCAGGCGGATCGTGCCGGCGTAGGCTTCGTTGCTCATCGTGGTTCTTCTCTGCTCTTCTCAGGTGGTGGGGCGGTCGAAAGGCGGATCGGCTAGTCGTTCATGGGGGTCATGGGCAGGCGCGGGTCGACCTCCTGGCCCTCCCAGGTCTGGCGTACCCAGGTGTGGTGGGGGTCGTCGGTCATGAGCCACACGGAGTCCTCGGCAGGGCCGGCCATGACGTTGAGGTAGTACAGGTCGTAGCCGGGGGCGGCCACGGAGGGCCCGTGGTAGCCGTAGGGCATGACGACGACGTCGCCGCCGCGCACCTCGGTGCACACGTCGATGTCGTGGCCGGGTGAGGGGTAGATGCGCTGGAGCGCGAAGCCCTCGGCGTCGCCCTCGCCGGCACGGACCTGGTAGTAGTAGATCTCCTCCAGGACCCGCTCGACCTCGGTGTGCTCGTCGTGCTTGTGGGGCGGGTAGGAGGACCAGTTGCCTCCGGGGGTCAGGACCTCGCAGGCCAGCAGGTGGGAGGTCTCGACGTCGTTGCCCAGGGCGTAGTTGTTGACCTGGCGCGAGGAGGGGCCGGCCCCCCGCAGACCGGTTCCGACCTCGGAGCGCGGGCAGTAGCGCAGCGGCTTGTCGGTGGTGGCCTTGGCCCCGGGCAGGGCGATGCGGGCGCCGTCGGCGCTGGTGAGGGTCACCTCGGTGCGGCGGGGGACGTAGACGTAGTCGGTGATGTCAGTGAAGACCGACTCGCGTCCGGCCACCTCGAAGCGCTCACCGCCGGCCTGGACGGTGCAGCCCCCCGACAGGGGCAGGACGAGGTACTCGTGCTCGCCGGCGGGCACGGTCAGGGGCTTCCCGGGGGCGAGCGCCACCACTCGCAGGGAGGACCACTCCCAGCCGGCCCGCTCCGGGGTGAGGTCCAGCTCGTAGCTGTCGTGGGTGAGCTCGCCGGCGCGGATGACGTAGCGGGACTGGCCCGACGTCTCGGACGGGGCGGTGCGGTCGGTGTGGCCCATGGTGATGCTCCTTCAGCTCCTGGTGGTACTCGTGCGGATTGTCTCGTATGGGGTGGCTCGGCCAGGGCCGATTGACGGCGGTTGCGGGCCGGGGCGGTCGGTTCGCTTGCGGGCGTATCAGGTGCTCACAGCAGAGCGACGGCGGCGTCGACGGCGGCCTCAACGTCGTCATTGCCCGGGTAGAGCAGGGAGCGGCCCACGACCAGGCCCCTGACATTGGGCAGCTCCAGGGCCGCCGCCCAGGAGGCGCGGGTGGCTTCGGGGTCGGTGGAGACCTCGCCGCCCAGGATGAGGCTGGGCAGGGAGGTGGAGGCCATGACGCGTCGCATCGAGGCAGGATCGCTGACGCAGGGCAGCTTGAGCCAGGTGTGCGCCGAGCTGCGCCCCAGCGCCTGGGCGATGCAGATCGAGCGGATGACGGCCTCCTCGCTGAGGTCGTTGACGATCCGGCCATCCTCCCACCGTGAGATGAAGGGCTCGATCATCGCGTTCAGGCCACGCTGGGACAGGGAGTCGATGGCCTTGGCGCTGGCCTCGAGGGTGGTGGCGCTGGCGGGGTCGGCGTAGTTGATGCGGGTGAGCATCTTACCGCCGTCGAGGTGGGAGGCCTCGATGCCCTGGGCGTCGTAGGCGCCGAAGCGGTCGTCCATCTCGAAGGAGGCCCCCTGGAGGCCGACCCGGTTCATGGAGCCCCACACGAGCTTGCCGTCCAGGGCGCCCAGGAGGGTCAGGTCCTCGATGATCTCGGCGGTTCCCAGGAACCCGTTGACGCCGGGGCGGGACAGGGCCGTCATGCAGCGCTGGAGGAGGTCCTCGCGGTCGGCCATCGCCAGTGGCCTCGCCCCCGCTCCCAGGGCTCCGCGGGCCGGGTGGTCGCAGGCGATGACCATGAGGCGCCCGGCCCCGGCCAGGTCGGCGCGGGGACGCTGGGCCAGGGCCCGACCGATACGGCCGGGGTCGGTGACCCGGATCTCGGTGACGGCGTCGGTCAGCGGCCGCGGCCCTGAGGTGGAGGCAGCAGAGGTGGGTGTTGCGCTCATCGGGGACTCCTCACAGGTCCGTCAGCCCCGGGGCGACCTCGTCGCGGCGGGAACGCATGAGCTCGAGCAGCTCGGGCTCGGTGGGCATGGCGGTGGAGCACTCCAGTCGCGAGGAGACGATCGCTCCTGCGGTGGAGGCGGCGAAGATGGTCTTCTCCAACGACCAGCCCGACAACAGGCCGTGGCAGATGGCCCCGCCGAAAGCGTCCCCGGCTCCCAGGCCGTTCTTCGTCTCCACCGAGGTCACGGGCATCTCCACCCGTTCGGTGCGGGTCTTGGCCAGCGTCCCCTCCAGGCCCTGCTTGACGATGGCCAGCTCGACGCCGGTCTCCAGGAGGGCGTCGGCGGCCCGCTCGGGGTCGCGCTCGCCGACGGCGACCTCGCACTCCTCCCGGTTGCCGATGGCCACGGTGACCTTGGGCAGGATCTTGGCGACCTCCCGGTGGGCCGTCTCCTTGTCCTTCCAGAACATGGGGCGATAGTCGAGGTCGGCGATCGTGAAGCGCCGCCGGTCGCGGGTGCCCAGGGCGGCGTGGTGGGCCGAGCGCGAGGGCTCCTTGCTCAGTCCGGTCACCGAGATCCAGAAGATGGAGGCGTCGCGAATGGCCTCCAGCGGCAGGTCCTCCCAGGCCAGCTCCAGGTCGGGGGCCGAGGGCTCGCGGTAGAAGTAGAGGGGGAAGTTGTCCGGCGGGAAGATCTCGCAGAAGGTGACTGGGGTGTTGTAGGCGGCCTTGGTCACGACGTGGCGGTCGTCGACCCCCAGGCGGCGCATCTCGGTGTGCACGAAGCGCCCGAAGGGGTCGTTGCCCACGCCGGTGACGACGGCGGAGCGGTGCCCGTAGCGGGCGGCGGCGACGGCCACGTTGGTGGGGCTGCCGCCCAGGAACTTGCCGAAGCTCTCCACGTCCTCCAGCCCGACGCCGACCTGGAGGGGGTAGATGTCGATGCCGCAGCGCCCGATGGTGAGCACGTCGAGCCGATTAGTGTCTCCGGCGTCTGCGGGCAGGCCCTCGGGCGCAACCGCCTCAGACGTCTTAGTCGTTGCCATCGTTGCTGTCGTTGCTGTCGTCACGGTGATCGCGTCTCCACATCCTTGGGGCCTGCAGGCCTGCGGGAGTGCGGTCTGCGTCGGGCGTCACTGCGAAGCCTGCCTCACAGGACCGCTCCAGGTCAAGCATTTGTCAGAACATTTGAGGGCCCACCCCTCCGCAGATCGGCGCCAGGATGACGACAGCACGTGACATCGGCACACAGCATCCGTATGCTCAAGGCATTATCACGTCTGACACAGGCTCACCTCATGCCCGATTCACCAGCCCCTTTCGCCCTCGACATCACGATCGACCGCGATTCCAAGACGCCGCTGCACACGCAAATTTCCGAGCCGCTGGCCGCACTCATCCTTGACGGGACACTGCCTGCCGGCAGCCGCCTGGAGGACGAGCTCTCGATGGCCAAGCGACTGAAGGTCTCCCGCCCCACGGCACGCCAGGCCCTTCAGTACCTGGTGGACCGCGGCCTGGTCAAGCGCCGTCGGGGTGTGGGCACGATCGTCTCGCCCATGCACGTCCACCGACCGATGCAGCTGACCAGCCTGCTGTCGGACCTGTCCGCGGCCGGCCACACGACCTCCACGAGCGTGCTGGACTACGTCGAGCACGAGGCCGACGCCGACGACGCCGAGCACCTCGAGGTCGAGGAGGGCGCCGCTGTCGTGACCTGCACCCGCATTCGCTGTGCCGACGGCGAGCCGATCGCGGTGCTGTCCAACCTCATGCCGGCGACCATTGCCCCCACCCGCGAGGAGCTGGAGTCCGGGGGCCTCTACGACCTGCTGCGCGCCCAGGACGCCGTCCCCACCACGGCCAAGCAGACCATCGGGGCCCGCAACGCCACCGCCCGCGAGGCCGAGCTCCTCCACGAGCGACGCCGCGCCGCCCTCATGACCGCCACCCGTATCACCTACGACCAGTCGGGCCGCGTCATCGAGTACGGGCAGCACATCTACCGCGCCTCGCGCTACACCTTCGAGACCTCGCTGTTCTCCAGCTAGCCCTCGCCCCGGCACGGGGTCACCACCGTTCCCAGGAATCTTTGTCCTGACATTTTATTGACAGATGCCGTCGAGCGCACTTCAATAGGGGCTACCGGACCGCGGCTGCAAGGACGCCTGCGCGGATGAACCCGAAAGAGAGCACAGAACCGATGAGCATCGACTACACCCCCGGCCCCCTCCTCGACGCCGCCCGTAACACGCCCACCGCACTGTGGAACGACTCGGCCGACCCCGACGAGCTGCGTCAGTCCATCTCCTTCGGCGGTGTGGGCGCCACCTGCAACCCCACCATCGCCTACACCTGCATCAACCAGCGCAAGGACGTGTGGCTCCCCCGCATCGCCGAGCTGGCTGAGGAGATGCCCGAGGCCACCGAGTCCGAGATTGGCTGGCAGGTCGTGCGAGAGATGAGCGTCGAGGCCGCCAAGCTGCTCGAGCCCATCTTCGAGGAGCACAAGGGGCGCAACGGCCGCCTGTCGATGCAGACCGACCCGCGCCTGGCCCGCAGCGCCAAGGCCCTGGCCGACCAGGCCGAGGAGTTCTCCAACCTGGCCAAGAACATCATCGTCAAGATCCCCGCCACCTCCGTGGGCGTCAAGGCCATTGAGGACGCCACCTACCGGGGCGTGTCGGTCAACGTCACCGTCTCCTTCTCCGTGCCCCAGGCCGTGGCCACCGGTGAGGCCATCGAGCGCGGTCTCAAGCGCCGCGAGGCCGAGGGCAAGGACGTCTCCACCATGGGCCCGGTCGTCACCCTCATGGGCGGCCGCCTGGACGACTGGCTCAAGATCGTGGCCAAGCGGGACAAGCTCTTCATCGACCCCGGCCACCTGGAGTGGGGTGGCGTGGCCGCCCTCAAGCGCGCCTACCAGGAGTTCCAGGCCCGCGGCCTGCGCGCCCGCGTGCTGTCGGCCGCCTTCCGCAACGTGCTGCAGTGGTCCGAGCTGGTCGGCGGCGACCTGGTCGTCTCCCCGCCCTTCGCCTGGCAGAAGCTCATCAACGACTCCGGCTACAAGGTCGTCGAGCGCATCAACGAGCCCGTGGCTCCTGAGATCATGGAGACGCTCTTGTCGATCCCGGAGTTCGTGCGCGCCTACGAGCCCGATGGCATGACGCCCGAGGAGTTCGACACCTTCGGCGCGACCCGCCGCACCCTGCGCGGCTTCCTCCAGGCCGACGCCGACCTGGACGCCCTGGTGCGCGACGTCATCATGCCCCAGCCCTGATCGGCTCCGCTCAGGCCCGTCCGGGTCCCGGTGGGGGCCCGGACGCCCGCAGCGGCACCCGCCGCCCCGGGCGGGTCCACGGCATGTTCGGACACGTCTACACGTTCCGCGCCGTCGAACCGTC
The DNA here is from genome assembly GCF_031296635.1 of Actinomyces acetigenes. Lineage (NCBI taxonomy): Bacteria > Bacillati > Actinomycetota > Actinomycetes > Actinomycetales > Actinomycetaceae > Actinomyces > Actinomyces acetigenes. Next base: position 130,957 of record NZ_JASPFC010000001.1, on the reverse strand, counting down.
CACCCCACCACTTTCCGCAGTTCAGACACCGATCCACACCCCACTCACACGCAGAAGGAGCAAGGATGCTCTCCATCGCCGTCATCGGCGCCGGCCGCATCGGCCACGTCCACGCCAAGACCATCGCCGCCCACCCCCAGGCCGAGCTCGCCCTGGTCTGCGACCCCTTCGAGGACGCAGCCGAGAAGCTCGCCGCCACCTACGGCGCCCGGTCCTGCAAGGACGCCGAGGAGGTCTTCGCCGACCCCGAGATCGACGCCGTCATCGTCGGCTCCCCCACGCCGCTGCACATCCCCCACCTGCTGGCCGCCGCCAAGGCGGGCAAGGCGGTGCTGTGCGAGAAGCCGATCGCCCTGGACATGAAGGACGTCGAGGCCGCCCAGGCCGAGCTCGACGCCGTCAAGGTCCCCGTCATGTTCGGCTTCAACCGCCGCTTCGACCCCAGCTTCGCTGCCGCCCGCGCCGCGGTCGAGGCCGGCAAGATCGGTGACATCGAGCAGCTGACCATCATCAGCCGCGACCCGGCCGCCCCGCCGGCGGAGTACATCAAGGTCTCTGGCGGCATCTTCCGCGACATGACCATTCACGACTTTGACACCGCCCGTTTCTTCCTGGGTGAGATCGAGGAGGTCTACGCCGCCGGGCAGAACCTCGACCCGGCCCTGAAGGACACCGGCGACTTCGACGCCGCCGTCGTCACCCTCAAGGCCGCCTCGGGCGCCGTGGCCACGATCATCAACAACCGCCACTGCTCCTCCGGCTACGACCAGCGCCTCGAGGCCTCGGGCCGCGAGGGCGCCCTGTTCGCCGAGAACATCCGCGCCACCACGGTGCGCCTGTCCAACGGCGAGGTCACCGACGCCCAGGAGCCCTACCTCGACTTCTTCCTGGAGCGCTACGCCGACGCCTACCGCATCGAGCTGAGCGCCTTCATCGAGGCCGTCGAGGCCGGCACCACGCCCCCCACCGGTATCGGGGACGCCATCGCGGCTCTGCGCCTGGCCGAGGCCGCCACGGAGTCGGCTCACTCCGGGCAGCCGGTGCGCCTGAGCTGAGCGCCGGTTCACCACTCTGACGTGCGGTGGGCGTCGTCGAGCATTCCCTCTCGACGACGCCCTCCCGCGCTCTCAGCGCCTGCAGGGCCGTTGCGGGCTCGGCAGGCCGCTGTGTTGTCTCACGGTCTCCAAGAGCCTCGGGGCCATGCCACCTCACGACACCGGCGCGGCGGGCCCGATGACCGTTGCTCACCGTGCTGGCCGGGCTGGTTCGGCTGCTCGCCGTCGCTGGACTGGCGCCCGGCCTGTACTGCACGAGGGTCGGGATCCACTGGAGGAGGGTCGGGGGCACTCCAGGTAGGTGGGGCCTTCGTACAGTACGCACAACCCCCGACCAGTAGATCCCGACCCTCGTGGAGTAGACCGGCTCAGGGCGGGTGCAGGCCGGAGCCGGTGTTGCACAAGCGCCACCGGCCCCCGGGCGGGAGTCGGAAGAGGTCTGGCTGGGGAAGGTGAAGCCAGCATCGGGGTGAGAGCGTTCGGCACGACCGCCAACGCCCCGCGGAGTCGATCCCGCCGGCAGCCCAGTGTCCACAGCGCTGACATCAACGAGCCCGACGTCGAAGCGCCCGGCGAGGATCGTTGGAATGCTGCGATTTCTCATTGGTGTACGGCGGCGGCGCGGAGCTGATGTCAGCACCATGGACACCCGCGATTCGTCAGGCCTCGCCCCTCAGCGCACCGTCAGCTCCAGAGCAACCGTCCCGGCCCCGCGCTCCCACCTGAGCGAGCGCCTCAGACGTGAGGAGAGACAAGGCGTCCTCGGCCCAGAACGCTTGCGCGCTCAGTCCTGCTCGTAGAGGCGGTAGGTGAAGGAGTGGGACTGCCCCACTGCCAGGGCGATGAGGTCCTCCCCGCTGTTGAAGGCGTTGGGCGGGCAGGTCATGGGCTCAATGGCCACGCCGGGCCGGGAGAGCTCATCGGCGGTGTAGGCCTGCACCCAGGGGACGTCCGAGCTCATGACGACGGCGCGGTTGCCCTGCCCGCCGCGCAGGCTCACCTCCCAGGTGCCCCCGGGCAGGGCGGTGTAGGCGTTGTCCGTCTGGATGGCCCCGACGAGCCGGCCACCCCGCCAGTCCCAGTCGGTGCCCTCCACGCTGCGCCGGCGCGTGGGCGCCATGTGCTCGTCGACGTCGAGGACCTCGGCAGCCGGGATCGTCAGGACGCAGTCGTCCAGGGGCACCGAGCGCGTCAGGTAGGGGTGGCAGGAGACGCCGTAGGGAGCGGGGGCGGGCTCGCCCTCGGCCTCCGGCGCACCGAGCACCGGCGGGGCGGGCCGGGCCGCACCGACATTGGTGGCAGTCACCGTGACGCTCAGCCCGCGCTCGGCGTCGAGCTCGAAGCAGGCGCTGGCCTCCAGGCTCCAGGGGTAGCCGTAGGAGGCCAGCAGGCTCAGCTCCAGGACGACCCGGCTGCGGGGGGCGCCGTCGTCGGGGCCGGAGGGGTCGTCATCAGCGACCTGCCAGTCCATCCAACCGGCCAGGCCGTGGAGGGCCGAGCCGCTGGCCGGCTCGTTGCAGCCCACGAGGAACTCGGTGCCCGCGTAGTCGTAGCGGGACCCGGCGATGCGGTTGGCCCACGGCATCAGGGTCTTGCCCTGCCAGCCGGCGGGCAGCGTCGCCTCAGCGTCGAAGGGCATGATGAGGTCACGCCCCTGGCGGCGCAGGTGGACGAGCATGGCGCCCGACGAGGCGATACGCGCCTCGTAGTCGCCGGCGACCAGGTCGATGAGTTCTCCGTTAATCATGGTTCCTCTCCCAGTGTGCGGGGCGTGCGCCCCTCGGTTGTGGCTTCCTCGGTGAGGTTCACCGTAGACCGCGCGCCGTATCAGGCCCGGGCCGTGTCCCGGCGCTCGCCCGGCGGGGCCGTTGTGTCGCGGACGACAAGCTCGGGGACCACCCGGTAGAGACGGCCTCCCAGAGGCCGGTCCTCACCGGCGACCTCCGCCGGGATATGGCCCTCCTGGTCCGGGTGCATCCGGGCCAGCAGCGCCCGTACCGCGACCTCGGCGATGAGGCCGGCGTCCTGGCGCACCGTGGTCAGGGAGAAGGCCGAGGCCGCCGTGACCGGGATGTCGTCGTAACCGGTGACGGCCAGGTCCTGCGGCACCCTCAGCCCCTGACGGCGCAGCTCCATGAGGGCTCCGACGGCGCAGTGGTCGTTGAAGCACAGGAGCGCCTCGGGCAGTTCGTCGGCCTCGATGAGGCGGTGGACCGCCCTGGCCCCGCTGTCCTCGTCGCCTCCCCCGGGCACCACCCGGGCGCTGTCCGTCAGCCCGCGCCGCTCCATGGCCTGGCCGAAGCGCTCGATCCGTCGCCCTGCGGCGGTCTCTCCTCCGCCATCCACATGGGTGATGCGGCGGCGCCCGGTGTTGACCAGGTGATCGACGAGCAGCTGGAAGCCGACGTCGTCACGGGAGTGGACCTCATCAACGTCCCCCAGATCGGTACTGGTGCCGATGAGGACCGCCGGGGGACGGTCCGCGATTCCGGCCAGGGCGCCCACGGAGAGGTCGGGGTCGACCAGGATGAGGCCCTCGCAGCGCTGGAGCAGCAGCGAGCGCAGCCCGTCGGCCACATCGCGGTGCGGGGTGGAGGTGGCCAGCACCAGCGCGTGATCCATGGCGGAGGCCGCCTGGAAGAGCCCGTCCACGATGAGCCCCTGGTAGGCCTGCCCGATGGCGAAGCTGGCACCGATGAGCCCGGTGTGGCTGCGGCGCAGGAACTGGGCGCGCGGATCCGCCTGGTAGCCGAGCTCGGTGGCGATGCTCAGGATCTCGCCACGGGTCTTCTCGGCGACGCCGTCGGAGCCGTTGAGAGCCGCCGAGACGGTGGAGATGGAGCGGCCGGCGCGCTCGGCGACAGTCCTGATCGTGACCCGCCCGCCTCGTCCTCGAGGTCCTTTCACGGCAGACGTCTCCCTTTCCACACCGTTGTGCCTCACGGACCGGCATGATCCGCGGGAGCCGGAGTCCATCCTTGGACACCGGTTGAGCGCATCCTATCCGACCACACCGGTGAGCATGTAGACCCGGCCACTGCGGTCATCTGACCTCACCCCCTCTTGTCAGGACAAAGTTGCTCTGCTATCTTCCTGTGACGTCATTGACGACGAGTGTTTCCCGGGGCTTCCGGACACACCTCCACACACGCAGCAGCCGACAGTGTCGTCGGAAAGGACCGTAATGACCGACAAGAAAGTACTGGGTATCGGGGTCATCTCCCTGGGGTGGATGGGACGGCTTCATGCCCGCAGCTACCGTGCCATCGCTGAGCGCTTCCCCGAGCTGGGCGTGGCTCCGCGCCTGGTCGCGGCCGCGGACCCCGTGGACGAGGTGCGCCAGGAGGCAGTGGACAACCTGGGCTTCGAGCGCGCCTACGCCGACTACCGCGACCTGCTGGCCGACCCCGAGGTGGAGGCCGTCTCCATCTGCGCCCCCAACTTCCTCCACCACGAGATGGCCCTGGCGGCCGTCGAGGCTGGCAAACCCTTCTGGATCGAGAAGCCCATGGGGGTCAGCGCCGAGCAGTCCCGGCAGATCGCCCAGGCCGCCGAGAAGGCGGACCTCGTCACCGCCGTCGGCTTCAACTACCGCCACACCCCGGCCATCGAGTACCTGCGCTCCCTGGTGCGCGGCGGCGAGCTGGGCCGGATCACGAACGTGCGCGTGTGGTTCATCGCCGACTACAACTCCTCCCCCATGGGGCCCCTGACCTGGCGGGCCTCGAAGGAGAAGGCCGGGGCCGGCGTCGTGCCCGACCTCATGAGCCACGGGGCGGACCTGGCCCAGTACATTGTGGGGCGCATCGCCTCGGTCACCGCGATCACCGACACCTTCATCACCGAGCGCCCCATCCCCACCAAGATGGGCATCGGTCACTCGGGCTTCGAGATCGGAGACGAGGTCGGCCCGGTGGAGAACGAGGACTACGTCTCCATGCTCGTGCGCTTCGAGAACGGCACCGTGGGCACCATGGAGTCCTCCCGCGTCAGTGTGGGACCGCGCGCCGAGTACGTCGTCGAGGTCTACGGCACGAAGGGCTCGGCCCGCTGGAACTTCGAGCGCCTCAACGAGCTGGAGATCTGCCCCGTGCTCGACGGCGGTGCCTCCCACGGCTACACCCGCGCCATGGCCGGTCCCCAGTGGGGTCAGTGGCAGCGCTTCCAGCCCGCCATCGGCACCTCCATGGGCTTTGACGACATGAAGGCCATCGAGGCCGCGCAGTTCATCGAGTCGATCCTCACCGGCAAGCAGGTGGCCCCCTCGGCCGCCGACGCCTGGTGCGCCGCGGAGGTCGACGAGGCCGTCGTCGCCTCAGCGGCCGACGGCCAGTGGCACGAGGTCCCCCGCGTCGAGGGACGCACCACCTTCGACGCCTGAGCCGCCTCACACCTCACTTTTCTCTTCACTCCACCACCCACCCACCATAACGATCCCTGCGGCATCGTCGCCGCAGGACTGAGAGGAGACCCCCTATGTCTCAGGGAGTCACGACGTCCCTGCGTGGACTCACCAGGGAAGAGCTCACCAAGGCGGTGGCCGAGACGCCGCCTTCGGGCAAGCACCGCGGCGTCGTCGCCATCGCCGCCGTGGCCACGCTCGGCTCACTGCTCTTCGGCTACGATACCGGCGTCATCTCCGGCGCCCTGCCGTACATGTACATGCCCTTCGACGCCAGGGGCCTCCAGCTGACCTCCTTCCAGGAGGGCGCCATCGGCGGCACCCTGCTGGCCGGCGCGGCGCTGGGCGCGCTGCTGGGTGGTCTCATGTCGGACCGCTGGGGCCGCCGTCACAACATCACCGTCCTGGCCTTCCTGTTCTTCGCCGGCGCGATCGGCACCACCATCGCCCCCAACGTCTGGGTCATGTACCCCTTCCGTGTCGTCCTGGGCTTCGCCGTCGGAGCCGCCTCCGCAACGGTCCCCGTCTACCTGGCGGAGACGGCCCCCAAACGCATCCGCGGCTCCATCGTGGCCATCGACCAGCTCATGATCGTCACCGGCCAGCTGCTCGCCTTCTCGATGAACGCCATCATCAACTCCCTCCAGGGCGGCCCAAGGATCACCATCGCCGAGGACCCCAGCGGGCACTTCACCCCGGGCCAGTACGTCTTCGACGAGATCGCCAAGCTCCAGGCCTCCAAGGGCGGCCCGATGAACGCGGAGCAGTACCACGCCTTCCTCGACCAGCTCAGCATCAGCGCCGGTAACGGCGAGGCCTGGCGCTACATGCTGGTCCTGTGCTCCATCCCGGCGGTGGCCCTGTGGATCGGCATCCGCCTCATGCCCGAGTCCTCGCGCTGGTACCTGGCCAAGGAGCGCCTCTACGACGCCATCGGCGCCCTTAAGCGCGTACGCGTCCCGGAGAAGGACGGCGCCATCGAGGACGAGATCATGGAGATGGTTGAGGCCCGCCAGCACGAGAAGGACGAGGAGTCCCAGCGCAAGGGCTTCAGCCACGTCATGGCCACGCCCTGGCTGCGCAAGCTGCTGCTGGTCGGCATCTTCCTGGCCGTGGTCAACCAGACCACAGGTGTCAACACCGTCATGTACTACGCCCCCAAGGTGCTGGAGTACGCCGGCATGTCCACCTCGGCCTCCATCACCGCACAGGTGGCCAACGGCGTCATGTCGGTCATCGGCTCTGCCATCGGCATCTGGCTCATCCTGAAGTTCCGGCGCCGCCAGGTCCTCATCGGCGACGTCATCGGCGTGGGCGTCACCCTGCTGGGCATCGCGGCGACCTTCCAGTTCTTCATCGCCCCGCACATGGCCAACCACACCACTCCGCCCGCCTGGGCCGCCTACCTCATCCTGGGGCTCATGTCGGTCTTCATGCTCATCGTGCAGTCCTCCAACGGCACGATCGTGTGGACGATGATGGGTGAGATCTTCCCGGCCAACGTCCGCGGCATCATGAACGGCACGGCGATCTTCTGCATGTGGACCGCCAACGCCATCATCACCTGGACCTTCCCACCCATGATGGAGACCCTGGGCGGCGGCATCACCTACACCATCTACGGCGTGCTCAACCTGGTCGTCGCCGTCGTCCTGTTCAAGATCATGCCGGAGACCAAGGACAAGTCCCTGGAGGAGATCGAGGTCGAGATGGAGAAGCTCTACTCCTGACCCCTCCCCAGCACATGCGCTCCCGGGAGGACCCGAGAAGGGCTTGTCAGGACAAAGTCCTGTTGCTAGGTTCGAGGCACGGGCCCACCGCCCGGCACCGACGCCGGCACCCTCCTCCCGGGAGCGCACCACTGGCGGACCCGAGCCGACGGCGCACCAGCCGCCAGCACTTCACCGCCGTCTCACCGCACTCATTCCACTGACCACCGCCCACCACCACCCGAGCGAGAACACGGAGCAACGATGTCCTTCACCCTCGACCCTGCAACCGCCATCTCCGACCCCCACGGCATCTCCTGGGGCATGCACCCGATCACCTGGCGCAACGACGACATCCCCGAGGTCGGCGCCTTCAACACCCTGGAGGACATGCTCCTGGACCTGGCCGACACCGGCTACGCGGGCACCGAGTGCGCCGGCTTCTTCCCGCCCAAGGAGGAGGTCAAGGCCTCCGCCGAGGCCCGCGGCATCAAGATCGTCGCCCAGTGGTTCTCCTCCTTCATCCTGCGCGACGGCGTCGAGGCCGTCATCCCCGACTTCGAGGCCACCTGCGCCTACCTGGAGTACCTGGGTGCCACTCGCGTCGTCGTCTCCGAGCAGACCGGCTCGGTCCAGGGCATCCGCGACGTCTGCATCTTCACCAACAAGCCGGTGCTCACCGAGGAGCAGTGGCCGGTGCTGGCCGAGGGCCTGGGCCGCCTGGGCGACGTCGCCCACGCCCACGGCCTGGAGCTCGTCTACCACCACCACCTGGGCACGGTCATCCAGACCAAGGAGGAGACCATCCGCCTCATGGAGCTGACCGACCCGGCCAAGGTCTCCCTCCTGTTCGACACCGGCCACGCCTACGTGGGCGACGGCGACGTCATGGGCCTGCTGGAGGCCACCATCGACCGCGTCAAGCACGTCCACTTCAAGGACGTGCGCCCCGAGAAGATGGCGGAGTCCAAGGCCGCCGAGCGCTCCTTCCTCGACTCCTTCCTGGCCGGCATGTTCACCGTCCCCGGTGACGGCACGATCGACTTCACCGTCCCCTACAAGTTCCTCGTGGACCACGGCTACTCCGACTGGATCCTGGTGGAGGCCGAGCAGGACCCGGCCATCGCCAACCCGCTGGAGTACGCCCGCAAGGCGCGCGCCTACCTTGAGGGAACCCTCTTCAAGGCCTGAGACGTCGCGGGGCTCGCGCGGACTCCTCCTCCGGGTCGGCCCCACCGGCTGACGCCTCACCTCGACGCTCCCGACCAGTGATGGTCGGGAGCGTCGTCGTTCCTGATGAATCTTCAAACATCAGACAAGAACACTCCATCAGTGTCACTTCGAATCACAAAACGTAAGACAACCCCTAATCCGAAAAAGAGTCAGCAGAAAATTGAGGAATAACATGCAGAATGTCATCAATTTCAGCATCACTCATGGCCATTACTTCAACAAGTTCAGGATTGCCAACTAGGCTCCTACCATTAAGTGCACCCCACGCAGAAAGCGGCGTATCAGTCGCACTCGGTCCAATTATATCTTTACACATCGCAACCAAAACATCGACACGAAGTCGCAGAAACGCCAAGTCTTCCCGTTCGGTCCTCTTCATTTCTTCGCCCTTCACCCGCTTATGCAACCCAAGACTCCATATCGAAACCTGCATTCTCGCAAAACGCTGAGCAACCTCTCCGGAAGCCACAGAAAATATATCCTTAGGTAAAGTAGACTCAACTTTATCAACATTATCACCAACTACTTTACTTACTTCCGGAAATTCTTGAACATACTCGGAGAACACCTCAATCCAACGACCGTATCGTTTGCGTTTTTCCTCGGCATTCCTCGTTGCATAAGAGAGAAGCTCTTCGCTGTTGGACTGCATCCTTGCTACCCTAGCTTGAGCATCGGAAGCAATATTAGCAGACTTTTCAGCCGCCTCTGCCGCTTCTTTTGAATTAGAAACCGCAGTGTCGTTTTGCCTTCTAGAAACATAGAAAGTTGCAAAAGCGCCGATCGCGGCGACCAGAAGAGCCGCAGCAGCACTAACAAGGACTTCCGAATACCCAGAACTCCCAGCGGACGAACTTACAACAACATGAATAGGGTCCACTGTAGGTGACGGCTGCGGGCTAGTGAGTGCATCGAACATAAATTAAACTATATCACACACTTCTACGTCTCGAGAACCAAACCTGACGCAGAACCCGGAATGACACACAAAAGTAGAGACGAACTGACACATATGTCACATTGAGGTTTTCTCACCGGGGGTGGTGGTGCTGGCGGCCTGAGCGGTGGGATGGTGGGGATGTGCTGATAGAGCCGGGGCGGGGTATGTCGGAGCGAGGTGCACGCGGAGCCGTGCGTCAAAGTTGTTTTCGACCAAGAAAACCTGCTCGCAAGAAAGGCCCCGCGCGGGTGTCCTATCGTGCCACTCTCGACGTACCCATCACTACTGTGCGTTCCGTCAGCGGCTGGCTGACCGCCCACCGCCGCACCCACGACACCCGCCCGCATCAGCGGGCCGCCACCACCTGGGTCCAGGCCGTCCTGGTGCTGCGGTGACTCAAGGACGGCACCGATGTGCGGGCTCTGGCCCGCGACAACGACGTCCAGGTCTGTCTGGAGCTGCAACCGCGCAACCCGGTCTTCGCGTTCCCGCCGAGGCCGAGGGCAAGGTCCCAGTGGCCTACGGCTACTGGTGCAACTCCTGGCCCCAGGATCCGGCCTGGAGGTTCGTCGCCCTCGGACTGGGGCACGACACCGACTACTGGGCCCGATTCCTGGCCACCATCACCGAGATCGACCCGGCGATGAACGTCAACATCGAGCACGAGGACGCCGAGTACGGCAACGTTGAAGGGCTCCAGATCTCCGCACGCAACCTCCTGGAGGCCGCCGCCCGGCTCTGAGCCGGCGTCGACAGCACTCACACAGGCCACCATCGACGGCGAGGACCCCACCGGCCCTCGCCGTCGACGACCATGCATTAGTCTGGACAAAGTTCAGACCACACCCTGACTCTTCTCATCGCTGAGAGGTTCCGTGCTCCCCACCTTGACCCCCACCGCCTGGATCCTGCTCGTGGTCGTGGCGGCCCTGTGCGGCATCGCCAAGACCGCCCTTCCCGGGGCGGCCACCATCGCCGTGGCCCTGTGCACGGCGGCGCTGCCGGCCAAGGAGTCCACCGGTGCCATCCTGCTCATGCTCATGACCGGCGACCTGCTGGCCGTGTGGAGCTATCGCGGCGACGCGGACTTCCGCATGCTGCGCAGGCTCGTCCCCGCGGTGCTGGCCGGCGTCGGCGCCGGCGCCCTGTTCCTGCACCTGGCCTCCAACGACTCCACTCGCCGCCTCATCGGCGCCATCTTGCTGATCCTGGTCGCCATCACGCTGTACCAGCGCCGCTCGGCCGCCAGGAACAGGTCCGCCGGCGCGCCCGAGGCGGCCCTCCCGACCCCGGCCGGCAGCCGCCTGGCTCGCCTGGTCTACGGCAGCCTGGCCGGCTTCACCACGATGGTTGCCAACGCAGGCGGCCCGGTGACCTCCATGTACTTCCTGGCCTGCCGCTACCCGGTCAAGGCCTTCCTGGGGACGACGGCCTGGTTCTTCTTCCTGGTCAACCTGGTCAAGCTGCCCTTCTCCGTCTCAACCGGCCTGGTCAACCCCACGACTCTGTCACTGGCGGCGGCCGCCGCCCCGGTCGTCATCGCCTCGGCCCTGGCCGGTCGACGCCTCGCCGAGCACATGGATCAGCGGGTCTTCGAGCCGATCATCGTCGCCCTGACCATCATCTCCGCACTGCCCCTGCTGCGCTAGCGCCGGCCATCTCCGAGACACAGCCGGAACACCCCATATTTCTCCGGTTTACAGTACAGGGCCCTCCCAGCAGTTATTTCCTTCAAAGGCGCCTGTCTGACATCACATCACCCGCCTACGACGGAGCGTTGACGCGATTTATCCTGACCGTTACCGTATTGGTCAGTATGAAGAGTACTGCGAGTATTGATTATGTTGACGTTTCGCCCGGTGGGGAGACCGGAGACGACGTCGACACTGCCGCACCCCCGACGCCCGCCCCTCTCGTTCAGGACGACGCAGCCTCTCCCCTCCTGGTCAGCGCCGATATCCACGCCGTCATGCTGGGACTGTGGGCCTCGGGCCTCAGGTGCGTCATCGTCTACGCCCTGGCTCCCGCCATAGGCGCCGCCGGCCCCCTCGCCGTCGGCACCGCCCTGGTCATCCAGGTCGCCGGCGCCGCCATCAGCGTCAGCGGCGCCCACTCCCTGTGGCGGCGGCGCGAGCGTGGATACTGCGTCTACGCCCTCATCGCGGTCCTCGCCTGCTTGTGCGCCGTGGCCGCCCTGCTGGCCCCCGCGGGGTCCTAACCCTCCCCGATGAAGACTGCCATGGATCCCACGGCCGAGCCCCTCCCCTCCCCACCCTCCCGCGCCTGCCGGGCGATGGCGCTCGTGCGCCGTTGGCTGTCAGCGGCAACCGGCTTGGGGATGCTGGTCATTACTCTCAGCGGCATGCTCCTGCCGCACCAGGCGGAGATCCTGCGCTCGTTGAACCCAACCGCCTCCACCCCCAACGCCAGCCCCGGCCAGGTCTCGTTGCCCCAGGCGGTCGAGACGATCAAGAACGGCCATCCCGACGAGCCCGTCCTGTCGGCGACGCGGAACACCGACGTCGTCGAGGTGCGGACCGAGCAGGCCATCTACGCGGTCGATTCCTCCACCGGGCACGAGATCAGCAGGGCGTCGGCGACCCCGACCTGGGTCTCCGTCCTGGACAATCTGCACCACTGCCTGCTGTCCTGCCAGGGGCCCGGCCACGTGCACTGGATGTCCCAGGAGATCCCCCACACCGGCTGGTGGGCCGGCCGCCGGGGTCTGACCGTCGGGGGGCTGGTCGTGGCCACCTCTGGCGTGGTCCTCGCGGTCCTGACCGTCAGCGGGCTGCGCACGTGGTGGCCGTTGCAGCGATATCGGCGCACCGCCCTGTCCGCCCGTTGGCGCGCCCGGCGCCTGTCCCGGGACACCGATCTGCTCAAGGCGGCTGGGCTGGTCCTCCTTCCCCTGCTGTTCCTATGGGGTTACTACGCCAGCGTGTTCAGCATCCGCCCCACCCAACCGGCTGCCTCCGTGCCCATGAGCGGATACCAGTTCCCGGCGGAGCCGACCAGCACGGGCCGGGCTCAGGACATCGGGCCGCAGCGCGCCGTCGCCGCCGCTCAGGAGGCCGGTGGTGGGCAGGCCGTCGCCCTGTTCCTTCCCCAGCCGGGAGACCCGTCGTCGACCTACACGATCTGGGTCTCGCAGGAAGAGGGGCTCACCCCCCGGCAGTCCCACAGCAACGTCACGGTAACCGTCGACCCCGGCACCGGGCGGGCGACGGTCCCCTCCACGCCCGGTCGCGGGCCGACCGCTCGGACGGGCAAGTACCTATGACACCCGTACCAGCCCCTGAGTATGTGCCCGTTCCCACATCACAAGACGGACGGAGATCGGGCCTTTGGTCGCAGATGACCCGCAGGTGGGGGCACAATCGGACCCGTACGGCACCGGAATGAGCCGGCGCCCCTGACTCCAAGACAACGCGAGAAGGACCTAACGTGGCGCGCAGTATCTACATCGCCTCACCCAACGCCGGAACCGGGAAGTCAACGGTGGCCCTCGGGCTGGTCTCCTGCCTGACCAAGGTGGTCGCCAAGGTCGGCATCTTCCGCCCCTTCGTGGAGAGCCGTGAGGGCGATGCCTTCCTCAGCCTCCTGCTGAACCGTGCCGGCTCCGCCACGCCCGCCGAGCAGTGCGTCGGCGCGACCTGGGACGAGTTCCACGCCGACCCCGAGGAGGCCCTGGCACACATCGTCGACGCCTACCGGGCCCTGGCGCGCGAGCACGACGTCGTCATCATCGACGGCTCGGACTTCACCGACGTCGCCGGTAACCCCGAGCTGGCCCTCAACGCCCGGGTGGCGGCCAACATCGGCGTCCCGGTGCTGCTGGTGGTCTCCGGTCAGCACGACGTGGAGGACGTCGTCGCCTCCGTGGAGGTCTCCATGGCCGAGATCGCCGACAACCACGCCCGCACCGTCGCGGTCGTGGCCAACAAGTGCCTGCCCGAGACCCGCCAGGCCGTCGGCGAGGCACTGAGCGCCATCGAGGGCATCACCTCCACCACGCTGCCCGAGGTGCCGCTGCTGGCGGCCCCGGTGGTGCGCGAGGTGCTCGACGCCGTCGAGGGCACTCTCATCGCCGGTGACGAGACGCTGCTCGACCGCGAGGCCGAGTCCGTCCTCGTGTGCGCCATGGACGTCTCCCACGTCCTGGAGCGCCTGACCGCGGGCCAGCTCGCCATCGTCCCGGCCGACCGCTCCGCCATGCTCATCTCCCTCATGGCGGCCCAGGCCTCCTCGAGCTTCCCGATCCTATCGGGTCTCATCCTCAACGGCGGCTTCGAGGTGGCGCCCCACGCGCTGCGCCTCCTAGAGGGGCTGGACGTCAACATCCCGGTCATCACCTCCCCGCTGGACACCTTCACCGCCGCCTCCGCGGCCGGCTCCCTGCAGGGCCTGCTCGCCCACGGCTCCGAGCGCAAGATCGACGTCGCCGTGACCACCTTCGAGCAGGAGGCCGACGTCGAGGCCCTCCTGTCGGCCCTGGAGGTCGAGCCCTCCGAGGTCGTCACCCCCATCATGTTCCAGGCCGAGCTGGTGGAGCGCTCGCGCGCCAACCGCAAGACGATCGTCCTGCCCGAGCCCGACGACGACCGGGTCCTGCGGGCCGCCGACGCCATCCTGCGCCGCGGCATCGCCGACCTGGTGCTGCTGGGCGACGAGACCACGGTGCGGGCCCGCGCCACCGAGCTGGGCCTGGACATCGCCGCCGCCCGGGTTGTCGCCACCGACGACCCCGAGCTGCTGGAGAAGTACGCCGAGGAGTTCGCCCGCCTGCGCTCCAAGAAGGGCGTCACCCTGGAGCAGGCCCGTGAGAAGGTCCAGGACGTGTCCTACTTCGGCACGATGATGGTCCACATGGGAGACGCCGACGGCATGGTCTCGGGCGCCGCCCACACCACCGCCCACACGATCGTCCCCTCCTTCCAGATCATCAAGACCAAGCCGGGAACCTCCATCGTCTCCTCGGTCTTCCTCATGCTCCTGCAGGACCGGGTGCTCGTCTACGGCGACTGCGCCGTCAACCCCGAGCCCAACGCCGCCGAACTGGCCGACATCGCCATCTCCTCGGCCGCCACGGCCCGCCAGTTCGGCGTCGAGCCGCGCGTGGCGATGCTGTCCTTCTCCACCGGGACCTCCGGCAAGGGCGCGGACGTGGACAAGGTCCGTGAGGCCACCGAGCTGGTGCGGGCAAAGGAGCCCGACCTCGCCGTCGAGGGCCCCATCCAGTACGACGCCGCCATCGACCCGACCGTGGCCGCCAAGAAGGCCCCGGACTCGCTCGTGGCCGGGCGGGCCAACGTCTTCATCTTCCCGGACCTGTCCAGCGGCAACATCGGCTACAAGGCGGTCCAGCGCTCCTCGGGCGCCATCGCCATCGGCCCGGTCCTCCAGGGTCTCAACAAGCCGGTCAACGACCTCTCGCGCGGCGCCCTGGTGGAGGACATCATCAACACCGTCGCCATCACCGCCGTCCAGGCCCAGGGCTGAGCCCTCCGGCGGCGTGGGACCGGGACCCGGCCCCACGCCGCCGAGGCTCACCCGGGACCGGCATCAGTCATCCAGTCGTCCCCGCGTTCATCCCCGACCGTTCTTGAAAGGCACCCCGTGACTCAACGCACCGTCCTCGTTATCAACTCCGGCTCCTCCTCCATCAAGTACCAGCTGGTTGACCCCGACTCGGGCGCCTCGCTCGCCTCCGGCCTGGTGGAGCGCATCGGTGAGGAGACCGGCACCATCACCCACAAGCACGGCGAGGAGCGCACCGAGATCACCGAGCCGGTCCCCGACCACGGCTTCGGCCTGTCCGAGGTGCTGCGCCTGTTCGAGGAGCAGGGCCCCTCGCTGGCCGACGCCCACATCGTGGCCGTGGGCCACCGGGTCGTCCAGGGCGGGCGCTACTTCTCCGGCCCGGCCCTCATCGACGACGAGGTCGTGGCCCGGATCGAGCAGCTCGTGCCGCTGGGCCCGCTGCACAACCCCGCCCACCTCAAGGGCATCGAGGTGGGGCGCCGCCTCCTGTCCGACGTGCCGCACGTGGCCGTCTTCGACACCGCCTTCTTCCAGGACCTGCCCGAGGAGGCCGCCCGCTACGCCCTGGACCGCGAGGTCGCCGACACCTACTCCATCCGCCGCTACGGGGCTCACGGCACCAGCCACCAGTTCGTCTCCGGGGCGGTCTCGCAGCTCCTGGGGCGCGATGACCTCAAGCAGGTCGTCCTGCACCTGGGCAACGGGGCCTCGGCCTCGGCAGTCGTGGCCGGGCACGCCGTGGACACCTCCATGGGCCTGACCCCGCTGGAGGGCCTGGTCATGGGTGGGCGCACCGGCGACATCGACCCGGCCGCCGTCTTCCACCTGGCGCGGGTGGCCGGCATGTCCATCGACGAGATCGACCACCTGTTCAACCGCGGCTCGGGCATGAAGGGCCTGGCCGGGGACAACGACATGCGCGAGGTGTGGAAGCGCATCGGTGCGGGTGAGCAGGAGGCCCGCGAGGCCATGGACATCTACCTGCACCGCCTCGTGAAGTACGTGGGCGCCTACACCGCCGTCATGGGCGGCCTGGACGCCCTGACCTTCACCGCAGGTATCGGTGAGAACGACGCCGACCTGCGCCGTGAGCTCGGCGAGCGCCTGAGCTTCATGGGTGTCAAGATCGACCAGGGGGTCAACGAGACCCGCTCCGGCGAGCCACGCGTCATCTCCACCCCGGACTCGAAGGTCACGGTGCTCGTGGTGCCCACCAACGAGGAGCTCGCCATCGCGCGCCAGGCACTCACCCTCATCTGAGCCGCTCCCGGTAGTGCGCACAAGAGTCTGACGCCCAGCACTGCCGGACCCAGGCATCACCGCGGTGCCGCAGCCGCCACCACCCAGGGGAGGCTGCGGCACCGTCGCGTTCGTACCTTATGCCTCGCGTTCGGGGGTTCAGAGTACGAACGCGAGGACTACCCTACGAACGCGAGGCGCTCACCCAAGGGCGAGCCCGGAGGCCATCGTTCAACGCCGGCCCCAGCTCCGGCCCCCTCGGCACTTCCGAAGCGGGCAGACACGGGAGACCGTCCCCCAGGGGGGACAAACGGGCCGACGGCGGTGCGCGCGCCTCCTGCCGGGGGCTTCCATGGAGTCATGAGCAACGCACCTGTCACCGCACCGATCAACCGCACACCAAGGCCTCCCGCTCCATCAACAACACCCCTGCCCCAGACCGCAGCCATGAACGGGGGCGTGCCGGTCCCCGTACCGGCTCAGCAGCCGGCCGCGCCCTTCATTCCGGCCCCAGCAGCCCCCAGCGCCGTGCCCGCCCCAGCTGCGTTCGGCGCCGTGCCCGCCCCAGCCGTCCCCTCTCCCGCCGAGGGGCTCGTCGTGGTCACTGAGGGGCTGACCCGCACCTACAACGGCGTCAACGCCGTCGACGGCTTGAACCTGTCCGTGCCCGCCGGCGGTATCTACGGCTTTCTGGGCCCCAACGGCGCCGGCAAGTCCACCACGATGAAGCTCCTGCTGGGACTGACCCGCCCGACGTCGGGCAGCATGAGTGTCCTGGGACGCCCGGTCAGCCAGCGCCACCCCCTGCCGCCGGGCACGATCGGCTCCCTCATCGAGGGCCCCTCCTACTACCCGAGCCTGACCGGCAAGGAGAACCTGGCCATGGTGGCCTCCTACCTGGGGCTGGCCTCCAACCGCGTCCAGCACGCCCTGGCCACCGTTAACCTCATCGGGCAGGAGAACAAGCAGGTCAAGCACTACTCCATGGGCATGAAGCAGCGCCTGGGACTGGCCATGGCGCTGTTGTCGAACCCGGCCCTCATGCTCCTGGACGAGCCAACCAACGGGCTCGACCCCGCCGGGGTGGCCGAGATCCGCCAGCTCATCGTCACCCTGGCCCGCCAGGAGGGCGTGACGATCATCGTCTCCTCCCACATCCTGTCCGAGATCGAGCAGATGGCCGACACCGTCGGCATCATCTGCGCCGGACGCCTGCGCTATCAGGGCACCCTGGCCGGGCTGCGCGACGAGGGGGTCATCGAGCTGCTCGTCTCCTCGCCCACGGCCGTCGCCGCGCTCCTGACCTCCCTCGGGGTGGCCCACGAGGTGCGGGACGGCGCCGTGCGCACCCCCATGATGCCCGACGACGTCGTCGGCGAGCTCATCACCCGCATCGTCTCCTCCGGGACAACCGTCTACCGGGTCCAGACCGTGCGCAAGACCCTCGAGCAGGCCTTCCTGGAGCTGACCGAGCCGGTCCTGGCCACCCAGCCGCCCCTCGCCTCTCAGGAGATGAACCGATGAGCACCCCAGTGAGCACAGCGGGCCCGGCGGCCACCATGGTCGCGCAGCCAGCACTACCGACACAGCACCTGACGCAGCACCCGACACAGTCTCCGACGACGTCGGCACAGCCGCGCACACTCCCCCTCTCCCCGCTCCGCCGGGCGTGGACCACTCTGACCCTCGAGCTGGGCAAGCTGCGCCGCAAGCGCTACTGGCTCATCGCCGCCAGCGCCACCGCCGTGTGCCTGGCATGGTCCAGCATGCTCATCACCCAGCGGGCGAGCGGCCCGGTTGGCGCACGCCACGCCACGCTTGCCCTGGACGAGTTCATCCAGATCATCGCCTTCCTCATGCCCCTCATCACCGCGATCCTGGCCTCACGCATCGTCACCGTGGACACCGAGGAGCGCATGGGCCAGCTGATGACGGCGCTGGGGCAAAGCCCCCTGACCCGCTACCGAGGCAAGCTGGTGGTCGTGATCCTCACGGTCCTGTGCATGGAGATGACCCTCTTCGCACTTGTCACCGTGCTGGCCGGCCCGATCGGGCTGACCGTCACCGGCTCCTACTGGAGCACACTGCCTCCCGCCCTCGCGGTGGCGGCGTGCTCAACGCTGGCCATCTCCGCGGTCCAGCTGACGCTGTCCACCTGCTTCGACAAGCAGAGCGTCAGCCTGGGTGCGGCAGCCATCGGCGGCCTCATCGCCGAGAGCCTGCCCTACGCCTACCTCGGGAAGTTCTCATGGCTGCTGCCCTGGGGCATCGTTCCCGCAGCCACCCCCATTGACACGGTCGCCTCCCGCACGTCCATGCGGGAGAACGGCGACATGACGCTCGTGTCCCACCCGTGGACCCTGGCGGCGCTCGCCGCGCTGGTCGCGGTCGGGTGGACCGTCGCCGCCCGCCTCGTTATCGTCCACCAGGAGAATCACCGATGAGCACCACCGCCCCCGCACGCCCCGCTGCAGGCCGGCCCCTCCGGCCCGCTCAGCACCCGTCAGCGCTCCCCGGCCCCTCCGGCCCGTCCACGACGCCGCAGCCGGCCGGCCTGAGCCGGTCTGCTCCGCCCGCTCCCCGGTCCCGCCCGTCGGTGCGAGCCGCCTGGTACTGGGAGAACCGCAAGTCCCCCAACCGGTGGTACTGGGTCGCCGTCACCATCCTGTGCTCCCTGGGCTCTCTGTCCGGCTACCTGCAGTACCGCACCTACCGCAGCCAGTTCGAGGCCCAGGGCGTCACCTGGGAGATCACGTGGTCCCAGTCCACGCTCCTGCTCTCGATGGTGTTCATGCCGCTGGCGCTGGGTGCCTTCGCCGCACAGATCGCCAGCAGTGAGCACCAGGGAAAGAACTGGCAGCGGATGAGCGCCACCGGCCTGGAGACCACCATGGTCGCGGGCAAGCTGCTGCACGGCCTTCAGGTCGCGGTCCTCACCACCGCGGTCCTGGTTCTGACCATCGCGGTGGCGGGCCTCGCCTCGGGCTTCAGCCTGGTGGGCCTGGTCGCCTACCTGCCGCGCTTCGCCGTCGTCGCGCTGGGAATGTGGGTCATCCTCACCTTCGTCACCTGGCTGGGTGCGATCATGAGGTCCTTCGCCACCACGATGACCACGGTGCTGCTGAGCACCATCGCGGGGATGGCGATGCTTCTCGTGGCACGGCCGCTGAGCGTCCTCAACCCCGCAGCCTCACTGACCCGAGCCACGTCGGCCCTGAGCCCGGGCTACGTGACCTCACCGGGCGCCATAGCATTCGAGGGCGTCATCTGCCTGGTGTGGGTGGTCCTGCTGGTCCTGGCTCTGCGCCGAGCAGTGAGGCGCCAGTCATGAGCCACGTTCCCGCAGCGCCCGACCCGGCACACGTCTCCCGGGTCCCACGCACCCTCCTGGACCGGGTGGCTCAGTGGTGGCGCACCAGCACCCTGACCCTGTGGGCGGTGGCCGGGGCCGCGGGCCTCTTCCAGCTGATGGTGCTCAACGTGGCCTCGTACACCTACCCGCACCTGCCCCTGCGGGGTTGGGTCATCGTCGCCCTGCTGCTCGCCGGATCGCTGCTGGCCCGACGCCGCTGGCCCCTGGCCGTCGTCACCGCCACGAGCCTGGCCTCGGCCGCCGTCGACCTGTGGGGGCCGCGCGGTGGACTCAACCTGCTGTCCATGCTGGCTCTCTACGCCCTGCTCGTGATCGCCCCCACCCGTGACCGACTCATCGGCTTCAGCACCTGCGCACTGTGCACCCTCGTCCCCACGGCACTGGCCAAGTGGCCGCAGGTGAGCGCATTGACCCCTGATTTCCTCGCCCTGGTCCTCGTGCTCGCGATGGCCTCGATCTCCCGCTCACGCCGGGAGGCCCTGGAGCACGGGGACGCCCAGCTCGCGGCGCAGTCCGCCGAGCAGCGGCTGGTCGCTCAACGTGACGCCGCCCGCCACCAGGCCCGGGTGGCGGCCGAGCTCCACGACTCCGTAGGCCACGCCCTGACCGCGATCATCGCCCTGTCCGAGGGGATGCAGGGGGCCAGCGGCAGCCCGCAGACCGATGAGGCCATCGACATGATGAACACCCTGGCCCGCGAGGGCCTGGCGGACACCCGACGCGCCGTCGCCTCGCTCCAGACGACACCAGGCCCCTCCCCCGACGACGCCGCTGACGCCACCGAGCCCCCGACCAGCCAGGTCGCAGCACACCCGCAGCCCCCCGGGGGCGCACCCGGATGGGACCGACTCACCGACCTGCTGACCACGGTGAGAGCCACCGGCATCAGCGCGGCCCTCACCGAGACCGGCAGGCGCCCCCTCGACGCAGCAAGCAGTCGGGTCCTCGGGGAGGTCGTCTATGTCGTCGTCCGGGAGGCCCTGACCAACGTCATGCGCCACGCCGAGGGCGCCACGCGCGTCGTCGTCTCCCTGGACCACGACCAGGCCGCCACCCGGATCACCGTGTCCGACGACGGTCGCGGCGCTCAGCCAGGCCGTAAAGACAGCTCCCCGGGCTCAACTCAGGCGCCGCCGGCGGCCGGCCACGGACTGGCCAACCTGGCTGCCGCGGTCGGTGAGCACGGCGGCACACTGTCCGCCGGCCCCACAGCCGATGAGGGCGCATCCGGCTGGGTGCTGCACGCTCTCGTCCCCTTCCCGGAAGGCACGCCGCGATGAGCCCGTCCACCTCCGGCCCCGCGTCCTCCCCCACCGCCTCCAGGCCGGACGCCGGAAGCTCATCGAGCGGCCTCAGGCCGATCACGGTGATGATCGTCGATGACCAGCGAGCCACCCGCATGGGCCTGTCCCTCATCATCAACCGGGCCGACGACCTGCAGGTCACAGCTGAGGCCGTCCACGGCCAGGACGCCCTCGACCAGCTCGCCGCCCTGCTTGAGGAGCGCCGGCCGCTTCCCGACGTCGTCCTCATGGACGTGCGCATGCCGGTGCTCAACGGGATCGATACCACCGCCCGCATCTCCCAGCTCTACCCCTCGATCCGGGTCCTGGTGCTGACCACCTACGACCAGGACGAGTTTGCCTTCGGGGCGCTGTCGGCCGGTGCCTCAGGATTCCTGCTCAAGGACACCCGCACGGCCGAGCTCCACCAGGCGCTGCGGGCGGTCAGCTCCGGGGACGCGATCCTCACTCCGCGCATCACCCGCGAGCTGCTCAACCGGCACATGCTCAGCCCCGTGGCCTCACCCCGTCAGCGCGCGGCACGCCAGCGCCTCGACGATCTCAGCCCCCGCGAGCGCGAGGTGGCCGACCTGGTGGCCCAGGGACTGACGAACGCGGAGATCGCTCAGCGCCTCGTCCTGGCCCCGGACTCGGTCAAGAAGAACGTCACCCGGATCCTGACCAAGCTGGACCTGCGTGACCGGGTCCAGCTCGTCATCCTCATGCGCGACGCCCAGTCCTGAGCCTGCGCGCCCGCCTCCTCAGGCCGCGGTGGCCAGGGCCGGGGCCAGAACCGGCTGCGGCGCCGGGGCCCGGTAGACGAGGCGGGACTGGGCCAGGTAGTTGACGACGAAGAGCGTGGAGTCGACGAGCACCTTGGCCAGCCACAGGGGCGCGCCGGCGCCGGTGAGAACTGAGATGCCGGCGTAGGAGGTCGCCGCGACCCCGCCCTGGACCGCCGCGTAGCCGCCGGCCGAGCGCCAGAAGGTCTCCGGGACGGCCCCGAACAGACGCCGGTTGAGCAGGAAGCCCAGGGTGCAGGAGACGATCCGGGCTCCGACGACGGCGTAGAGGACCGAGCCGGTCAACGAGTTGAGGATGAGGACCAGCGCGTAGTCGACGCTCCAGCCGGTGAAGGACACGGCGGCGAAGAGGACGACCGTGGGAACCCGGCGGCGCAGGCCGGCCAGGCGGCCCAGGATCGTCGGGCGGGCAGCAGGGAGGGTGGGGCTCGTCGTCGTCATGGCAGCAAGCCTCGCCGGAGGTCTTATGCCACGTGTTTGACGGACCTGTGCCGTTTCTGTGAGAGACGCTCACCGAGGCCCTGTGGACTGTGCGCCCCGATCCTCAGCCTTCAGAACAGGGCGTCGGTCTGAGGCTCGGCGGGTGCGCTCGACGACGCCGCACTCGGCGCCTGCTGCGCCTCCCGGTTCCCCGGTGCCAGGCCGCCGCGGGTCCAGCCCGGTCCTGCGGGCACCGGGCGGCCCTGCTGGAAGGCGGTGGCGGCGCCGCGGGCCCGGGAGTCGGCGGCCTCGTTCATGGGGTGGCCGACGTGCCCGCGCACCCACTCGAAGCGCACGGTGCGACCCGCGAGCGCGGCGTCGAGGTCCTTGACGAGATCAGCGTTGAGGACGGGTTTGCCGTCGGCCTTGCGCCAGCCGCGCTTCTTCCAGCCGTGACGCCACTTGGTCAGGGAGTTGATGACGTACTGGGAGTCGCACTGGATGAGGAGCTCCTCGCCGGCGAGCCCGGCGGCCTCGGTGGCCCGCAGGAGCTCCAGGACGGCGGTGAGCTCGCCGCGGTTGTTGGTCGAGCTCTCCCAGCCTCCGGCGGCCCAGCAGTCGTCATCCACGTACCAGGCCCAGCCGGCCGGTCCCGGGTTGCCCAGGGAGGAGCCGTCGGCAGCAGCAGTCAGCGTCATGGAGAGCACTCTACCCAGCCTCCCCGGTGCACCCCGGACAGGTTCAACCTCCCGTGCCGTGATCGGCGCCATGCTAACCTGCCGCACAGCAAGAATGATCTTGCCACCTGGAACATATCCCCTGAGAGGTACACCGATGTCCTCCACGCTGAACGCTCTGTCAGCCTCGTCAGCGTCATCCGGCACACTCATCGCCGCACGCTGGTACGACTACATCCCCATCGCGATCTACTTCGCCTTCGTCATCGGCGTCGGGCTCATCGCCCGCGCCAAGGCGGCCACGTCCGACGGCTTCCTCACCTCGGGTCGGTCCCTGCCTGCCTGGGTGACGGGTATCGCTTTCGTCTCGGCGAACCTCGGCGCCATCGAGATCATGGGAATGTCGGCCAACGGAGCCCAGTACGGCATGCCGACCTTCCACTACTTCTGGATCGGCGCGGTCCCAGCCATGATCTTCCTGGGTCTGGTCATGATGCCCTTCTACTACGGCTCCAAGGTGCGCTCGGTGCCCGAGTTCATGCTCAAGCGCTACGGCACCGCCGCGCACCTGGTCAACGCGCTCAGCTTCGCCCTGGCCCAGCTGCTCATCGCCGGCATCAACCTGTACCTGCTGGGCAAGATCATGAACTGGCTGCTGGGCTGGCCCCTGTGGGTGGGGCTCATCGTGGCCGCCGTCATCGTCTTCTCCTACATCACCATGGGCGGGCTCTCCGCAGCGATCTACAACGAGGTCCTCCAGTTCTTCGTCATCGTGGCGGCTCTGCTGCCCCTGACCCTCATCGGCCTGCACCGCGTGGGCGGCTGGCACGGCCTGACCGGCAAGATCACCGAAGCCGCCACGGCCGCTCACCCCAACGACGCCACCGAGGCCGCCAAGGTCGCGGCTCAGCAGCTGCACTCCTGGCCCGGCAACTCGATCTCCGGCTTCGACTCCAATGTGATGTCGGTGATCGGCCTGGTCTTCGGTCTGGGCTTCGTGCTGTCCTTCGGCTACTGGACGACGAACTTCGTCGAGGTGCAGCGGGCCATGGCCTCGGACTCGATCTCCTCGGCCCAGTCGACTCCGATCATCGGCACCTTCGTCAAGATGTTCGTGCCCTTCCTCGTCATCGTCCCGGGCATGGTCGCCGGTGTCATGGTCTCGGAGATCCAACAGCTCAAGGCAGATTCCGGGGCTGGGTACCAGTTCAACGACGCGGTCCTCTACCTCATGCGCGACCTGCTGCCCAACGGTCTGCTGGGGCTGGCGATCACGGGTCTGCTGGCCTCCTTCATGGCGGGCATGGCGGCGAACATCTCCGCCTTCAACACCGTGTGGGGCGTGGACATCTACCAGCACTACCTCAAGAAGGACGCCGACGACGCCCACTACCTCATGGTCGGCAAGCTCTCGACCCTGACGGCCTCCGTGGTCGCGATCCTCACCGCGATCATCGCGTCAAGCTACTCCAACCTCATGGACTACCTCCAGACGCTGTTCTCGATGTTCAACGCGCCGCTGTTCGCGACCTTCATCATCGGGATGTTCTGGAAGCGGGCCACCCCGCACGCCGGTTGGATCGGCCTCATCAGCGGAACCCTGGGCGCCCTGGGGGTCAACATCCTCATCTGGACCAAGCACCTGGTCATGCCAGGACAGGGCGGTGCCTTCCTGGCGGCGGGCGTGGCCTTCACCATCGACGTCGTCATCACGGTGCTGGTCTCCCTGGCCACGAAGCCGAAGCCCGACTCCGAGCTCAAGGGCTTCGTCTACGCCCTGACCCCCAAGAGCGAGCGCACCGACCCGCATCTGCACGAGCTGCCCTGGTTCCGCCGTCCGATCCCGCTGGGGATCATCGCCGGGGCCCTGGTCATCGCCCTCAACAGCATTTTCCACTAGTTCCGCCCGGACACACGAAGGAGAACACTCATGAGCAATCGTTCACTCACGGACATCCGGGCGGTCATCACCGGTGCTCTGGGGCTCATCGGCCTCTACCTGGTGGTGTGCTCGGTCCTGTTCAACAGTGCCGAGGAGATGGACAAGACCGGTGGCATCAACGCCAACCTGTGGTCGGGCCTGGGCCTGCTGGCCATCGCCGCGGGCATGGGCCTGTGGTGGTGGATCAAGCCGAACCCCTCCGGGGGCGAGCAGGACTGAGACTGGCGTGGCCGCACTGGGCCCGCACCAGTGAGGGCATCCCGCCCATCACATCCCATCCGATCGACGGCGTCGCCGCGGCCTCCTCCTGCGACGGCGCCGTCGTCACGCCCGCATCCAGGGCCGGGCAGTGCCGCCAGGCCCCTTGTCGTCGGTGGTGGTTGCTAGGGTCTCGACCATGCTCGATCTGAACGCCCAGCCCGACGGGCTGAGAATCCCCGATGAGATGCTCGGGGGTGTGGTTGGCCCCGAGCTCGAGGAGTACATCCGCGACCTCATCTGGATGCAGCTCGTGCGCGGGAACGACTGTCTCAACGACCACGCCTTCGAGATCGCCTGCGCGGTGGAGGACGAGGGTGACGGCACCCTGTCCGACGAGCAGTGCCGCGCCATCGCCCAGTACCTCATCGATGCGCGCCGCGCCCAGCAGGCGGGATTCGGGGACGTGCCCGCCACCAGGCTGGACCGCGCCTTCGAGGCGCTGCGGAGGGCCCACGTCGTCGCGGAGCAGGATTTCGCCTGCTGCAACAACTGCGGACACGCGGAGATCAAGGGCGGCCAGGACGACCTGGGGTACGTGTTTTTCCACCAGCAGGACACCGAGCGCCTCGTGGAGAGCGGCAGCACCTACCTCAGCTACGGCATCTTCTGGCCCGCTCACTTCAGCGGGAAGGCGTACAAGGCCCTGGACGACTCCCGGCGCGAGGAGCTCTACGACGCCACGACCGCCACGCTGATGAGGACCGTCGTCATCCCGATCCTCCAGGAACACGGCATCGGCGTCAGCTGGGAGGGAGACGTGGACACCCGTATCCTCCTGACCGGCGTCGAGTGGTACGTCCCGCTGCCCCCGGCGGGACAGGGCTGAGGACGAGGCCGCTCAGCCCGGGAAGGGGCCCCACGGGCTCGGGGCGAAGCTTCTGCGGCAGAGCCGACGGCCGGGTAGTGCACCGGTGACGTCGTTGTCCGCGAAGGAACAACGGGGCGCGCCCCGCAGTGGAGCGCGCCCCGTCGGCTGGACTTGTTCTCAGGCGTCCAGGTCGGTCTCCAGGAGGGCCTTGAGGTCCTTGAGGGCCGCCTCGGCACCGTCGGCGTCGGAGGCCAGGGTGACGACGTCTCCGAAGCCGGCACCCAGGGTCATCACACCGAGGATGGAGGAGGCGTCGACCGCAGCGCCGCCCTCCTTCGCGATGGTGACCGGGACGCCCTTCTCGGCGACGGCCTTGACGAAGGTAGCGGCCGGACGGGCGTGCAGACCGACCTTGGAAGCGATAGTGGCGGTGACCTGGGCCATGTGAAGCTCCTTGTGACATGTGGGGTCTAACGGTGCGGGAACCGGATCGTGCCCCCGCACCGGTCTGAGCAGCGCGATGGCTGCCGTCCCGGCTGAGACTACCCGAGATCACGGCCCAGTTGCACTGTTCCACCCCTCAAAACCACGGTTTGTCGTGGAGGCACTTCAAGAACCGGTGTAGGGCGCCAGGACGACCTCGACCCGCTGGAGCTCCTTGACGTCCGCATAACCGGTGGTGGCCAGGGTGCGACGCAGGGCGCCCATGAGGTTGAGCGTGCCGTCGGCGCGGTCGGAGGGGCCGTTGAGGATCTCGGCCATGGTGCCGACCGTGCCCACGTGGCTGCGGAAGCCCCGCGGCAGGCGCTCATGGCGGGCCTCAGCGCCCCAGTGGTAGCCGCCGCCGGGAGCCTCCTCGGCCCGGGCCAGGGCGGCCCCCAGCATGACGGCGTCCGCGCCGCAGGCGATGGCCTTGACAACGTCGCCGGAGTTGCCCACCGAGCCGTCGGCGATGACGTGGACGTAGCGGCCCCCGGACTCGTCGAGGTAGTCGCGCCGGGCCCCGGCGACGTCGGCCACGGCGGTGGCCATGGGCATGTGCAGCCCCAGGACCTGGCGCACCGAGGAGGAGGCGCCGCCGCCCTGCCCCACGAGGACCCCGGCCGCGCCGGTGCGCATGAGGTGGAGGGCGGCGGTGTAGGTGGTCACCCCGCCGACAACCACGGGCACGTCGAGCTCGTAGATGAAGCGCTTGAGGTTGAGGGGCTCGACGGATCCCGAGACGTGCTCGGCCGACACGAAGGAGCCGCGGATGACCATGAGGTCCACGCCCGCCTCGACCACGGTGCGCCAGTGGCGCTGCGTCTGGGCGGGGCTGAGCCGCCCGGCGACGACGACGCCGGAGGCACGGATCTGGGTGAGCCGCTCAGTGATGAGCTCGGGCCTGACCGGAGCACGGTAGACCTCCTGCAGGACGCTGGTGGCCCGGGACGGATCGGCCTGGCGGATGCGCTCGAGGGCCTCGGTGGGGTCCTCGTAGCGGGTCCACAGCCCCTCCAGGTCCAGCACGCCGATTCCGCCCAGACGTCCCACCATGATGGCGGTCTCGGGGCTCATCACCGAGTCCATGGGGGAGGCCATGACCGGCAGGTCCACGTGGTAGGCGTCAATCTGCCAGCCCACGCGCACCTCGGAGGTGTCCCGAGTGCGACGCGCCGGCACCAGGGCGATGTCGTCGAAGGAGTAGGCGCGCAGGGCACGCTTGGAGCGTCCGATCTCGACCTCTGTGCTCATGGCCCGATCCTAGTGGGGCCGGCCCGGTATCCACCGGAGCGACCGGCGGGGCAGCCAGACGCATGCGGGTGCCGGCTGCTGGAGGAAGGGCGGGGACACTCCAGGTAGGTGGGACCCTCTGTGTCGTCTCATGACTTCTGAACCAGCTCAGCCCCGCCCTCGCGTTCGTAGGGTAGGTCGCGAGTTCGTACCCTGAACCCCCGAACGCGAGGCATAAGGTACGAACGCGACGCCGGCCTACGCGGCCGACTGCGCCGCCAAGGCACCACGAAGTCGGTCCCACCCTCCGCCCAGTCGACGACTCAGAAGCGGGGAGACAAGACCGAGGCGCACCGCCACTGGCGCATTAGTGTCGTACCCCGGTGGCATGCTGGCCCCATGAGCACCCCGCACTCCTCCTCCGTATCCGACGCCGCCGCCCCCGTTGCCTCCGCCTGGCCACGGGGCCCCCTGCTCGGCTTCGACACTGAGACCACCGGAGTGGACCCCTCCGGCGACCGCCTGGTCACGGCGGCGCTCGTCTGGCGGGCAGCACCTCAGGCCGACGGCGTCCGGCCGCAGTCGGTGACTACGTGGCTCGCCGATCCCGGCGTGGAGATCCCCGAGGCCGCCTCCGCAGTCCATGGCGTGACCACCGAGCGGGCCCGCGCCGAGGGACGGCCGGTGACCGAGGTGCTGGCAGAGGTCAGTGAGCACCTGGTGGCGGCAATGACGGCCGGCACCCCGGTCGTCGTCTTCAACGCCTCCTACGACCTGACTCTCATGGAGGCCGAGCTCGCTCGCCACGGGCTGCCCACGATGCGCTCGCGCCTTGGCCGCGAGCTGGGGCCCATCGCTGACCCGCTGGTCCTGGACCGGGCCGTGGATCGCTACCGCCGCGGCAAGCGCCGCCTGGGCGACCTCTGCGAGGTCTACGGTGTGCGCGTCGATGAGGCCCTGCACACCGCGGAGGTGGACGTGGCCGCCACACTCGATGTGCTCGAGGCCCTGGCCTCGGTCTACCCGCAGATCTCCGAGCTCGGCCCCGATGAGCTCGTGGCCTTCCAGGCCCGAGCCCACCGCGCCTGGGCGGAGTCCTTCAACGAGTGGCTGGCGCGCCAAGCCCCCTCGCGGACGCCGGCCCAGACCGCCTGGCCCCTGCCGGACTCCCCCATGCGCTGAGTCCCTCCGAGCTCGCCTGCCGCACAACCAGCGAGGGCACCCAGGCACGTAGGGAGCCGGCGGGGGAAATCTGTCACAACTATGGGTACACCGGGAGGGCCCCAGGCGCGTAGGGAGCCGGCCGGATCACTCCGGACGGCTCCCTGCGCGGCAGTGCTGTGCTGAGTCTGTCTGGTTGGCGGGGCTGGCGACGTCTCAGACCCCGTCTCGCCCGGTGTAGTTGGGGGCCTCGACGGTCATCTTGACGTCGTGGGGGTGGGACTCCTTGAGGCCGGCGCTCGTGATCCGCACGAACTGCCCACGCTCCTTGAGCTCGGGGATCGTGCGCGCACCCACGTAGAACATTGACTGGTGCAGCCCGCCCATGAGCTGGTAGACGACGTCGCCCAGCGCCCCCGAGTAGGGGACCTGACCCTCGATGCCCTCGGGGACGATCTTGGAATCGGAGGAGACGTCGGCCTGGAAGTAGCGGTCCTTGGAGTAGGAGGTGCGTCCACGCGAGCTCATGGCGCCCAGCGACCCCATGCCGCGGTAGCGCTTCCACTGCTTGCCGTTGACGAAGACGAGGTCACCGGGAGACTCCGTACAGCCCGCCAGCAAGGAGCCAAGCATGACCGTCTCCGCGCCGGCCACGAGGGCCTTGGCGATGTCACCGGAGTACTGCAGGCCGCCGTCGGCGATGAGGGGGACCCCGGCGGGCTTGCAGGCCCGGGCGGCCTCGTAGATGGCCGTCACCTGGGGCACCCCCACGCCGGCGACGACACGCGTGGTGCAGATGGAGCCCGGCCCCACCCCGACCTTGACGGCGTCGACCCCGGCATCGATGAGCGCCTGGGCGCCCTCACGGGTGGCAACGTTGCCGCCGATGACCTCGATGCCGCTGAAGGCGGAATCGGACTTGAGACGGGAGATCATCTCCAGCGCCAGCTTGGCACCGCCGTTGGCGGTGTCGACGATGAGGACGTCCACGCCGGCCTCGGCCAGAGCCCCGGCGCGCTCCCACGTGTCTCCCCAGTAGCCGACGGCGGCCCCCACCACGAGGCGCCCCTCGGCATCCTTGGTGGCGTGGGGGTACTGCTCGGTCTTGACGAAGTCCTTGACGGTGATGAGACCGGTAAGGCGTCCCTCGGCGTCGACCAGGGGCAGCTTCTCGATGCGGTGCTCGGCCAGGAGCGCCTTGGCGTCCTCCCGGGAGATGCCGGTCGCGCCGGTGATGAGGCGATCACGAGGCGTCATGCACTCGCGCACGGTCAGGCTCGCCCAGCGCTCCGGGGGGACGAAGCGCAGGTCGCGGTTGGTGATGATCCCCTGAAGGTTGCCTCCCGCGTCGACGACCGGCAGGCCGGAGACCTTGTAGTGGCCGCAGAGCTCGTCGAGCTGGGCGATGGTGGCGTCCGGTCCGACAGTCACCGGGTCAGTGACCATACCGGACTCCGAGCGCTTGACACGTCGCACCTGCTGAGCCTGGTCCTCGATGGACAGGTTGCGGTGGAGGATGCCGATACCCCCCTGACGAGCCATGGCAATAGCCATGTCCGACTCGGTGACCGTGTCCATCGCGGCCGAGAGCAGCGGTGTGGCCAGTCTGATCCTCGGGGTCAGCCTGGAGGTCGTATCGACCTCGGAGGGGATGACGTCGGTCAGCCTGGGGAGCAGGAGCACGTCGTCGTAAGTGAGACCGGTAGGGGCAAAGACGTCAGGGCTGGTGATCGAGTCGCTCACGGGGCCATCGTAGGACGACCTGACCACCCTGTGCATATCCGTCGGCACCAGCCTGTCCGCCCCACTGACCACCGGCACCGTCCCGCCTGCACCGAGCCGCCCGGAGGGGCTGGGCCGGGCCCTCGCCCCGACGCCCGGCACGGCAGCCGGCCCGACGGCAAGACCACCACGCCGAGGCGACCAGCACCCCAGAAATAAAGCAACAACTAATGCGGAACGTTTCAGAAAAAAGATGCCCTTCAGACATACATCGTTCACAAAACGTTTCTGTCATTCGAACGCCATATTCTGGCGCACGTTTTCACACAGCCAGAACGCAGACACCCAGCAAATCTGGAGAAAATTTCATTGTGAGATAGAATGTTTCTTCTTGATTAACGCACCGCGCGATCTTATCGTTAGATATAGCGCATCAAGTTCGGTGCGCCCGACCGCCATATCCAAAGGAGGGGAGGGAGGTAATGCACGACTCATCGCGCCTGCCCGGCCCGATCTCCACCCTCTGGGAGTGGCAGTACCGGGGGGCCTGCCTCGGCATGGACTCCTCGGTTTTCTTCCATCCCGAGGGAGAGAGAGGCGGTTCCCGTCGACGGCGGGACGAACGAGCAAAGGCCGTTTGTCAGGACTGCCCCGTCCTGGAGGAGTGCCGGGACCATGCCCTGAGCACTCGCGAGCCCTATGGCGTCTGGGGAGGCATGAGTGAGGAGGAGCGGCGCGCTTACTACGAGCGGCAGGCACGCCGTTTCGCCGACGAGCCGGCCTAACGCTCCGCCCTGTTTCAGGGAATCGACAGCACGGACGTTCCCAACTCAAGACAATCGTCCAGACATGGTGCCATGGTGCCTCCATGCAGCAGGCACTGTGCGCACACGTTGAAGGGGGAGACACCCCAAGGTGCCTCCCCCTTCAACGTGCCGTGGCGCCGGACGGCGCACACGACCTCAACGGGTCACTTGGTGACGACCGCCAGGACGTCGCGCGCCGACAGGATGAGGTAGTCCTCACCGGCGTAGCTGACCTCGGTGCCCCCGTACTTGGAGTAGATGACGACGTCACCCTCGGCGACGTCGACGGGCACGCGGTTGCCAGAGTCATCGACGCGACCCGGCCCCACGGCCACGACCTTGCCCTCCTGGGGCTTCTCCTTGGCGGTGTCGGGGATGACCAGGCCCGACGCGGTGGTCTGCTCGGCCTCAGCGGTCTGGACGACGATACGGTCCTCGAGCGGCTTGATGGAGATCGACATTGGAGACCTCCTCCTTCTCTTCAACGTGCAGTAGAACGGCTTGTTCGCCCTCCCCAGACGTTCCAGATCGCCGTCGCGGGGGTCGATCCGGCACGATGTAGGAGTGCGAGTCGCAGAAGGTGCCCGCCCTGCGTCCCAGGACCGGGCGAGCACTCCGCTGCGCCTGACGGAGAATCTACGACGGCGTTAGCACTCAGTCAACGCGAGTGCCAAAGCGTGGCGGCGGTTTCGCCGTGGGCGTCAGCCCTCGTCAGCGCCGGTGCTCCCGAGTCCAGGCGATGGCCTCGTTGACACTCGTCTCCTGGCGGCCCAGGGTCGGGTCTCGTCGGGAGACGACGTCGACGACCGCCTTGATCGCCGCCGCTCGCTCGCGCATCCAGCTGACCGTCCACCCGATGCGGTCGTTGCGGGCCCGTGAGTCGCCGACGCCGTCGGCGTCGACGCCGACCGAGCGGCAGATGGCGACCGCGCGCGGCTCGTGGAAGTCCTGGGTCACGAGCAGGGCCCGCTCGATCCCGAAGATCCTGCGTGCCCGCACACAGGTGTCGTAGGTGTCGAAGCCCGCGTAGTCCACAGCGATCGCCTGCTCGGGGATCCCCCGGGAGGCGAGATAGCGGCGCATGACAGTGGGCTCGTCGTAGCCGGCGCGCCGGTTGTCCCCGGAGACCAGGATCGCCTCGACGCGGCCGCTGGTGTAGAGGTCAGCGGCGGCGTCGAGCCGGTGGGCCAGCCAGGGCGAGGGTTGTCCGTCGGCGTGAACGGCCGCCCCCAGGACGATCGCCACCGGAGCCCTGGCCGCCTCGCCGTCGCCGGGACCTTCACCGGCGGTCTCGATATGCCCGGCACTGACGGTCCACGCCCAGATGCTGGCCCCGGCCGCCAGGAGGGCCACGGTCCCCATGACTGTCAGAGAGATCCGCGCCAGTGGCCCAAGGAGCGCCCGGAGGCGTCCCGCAGTGTCAGACCCCTGGGCTGTGCTCACGCCGTCGTCCTCGCGCCCCACGGCGGCGTCGGCACCCAGACCGGCACCGAGCCGGGGCTCTTCCTCAGTCATCAGTCGCCTACCCGCCTTCCCCTCCTGCGCCTTTCGGCCCCGCCGGTGTGCGGCGCCTCGGTCCACAACCCTACTCAGCGCCTGCCGGCCCTTCCGCGTCGACACCCTTCCCGCTCCACCCAGTGAACATCACGCCCACGAGCAGGTCCTGCATGGAATGATCGGGGGTGATGGCTGAGAACCACGTCGCGCTCCTGCTGACCCCCGAGGGCTGGGAGCTTCTGTCCTCCCTGCCCCCCTACGACCCCTCCGAGGCCCTGTCCCTGGGACGCTCCCTGCGCGAGGAGGGCCACTCCCCCGACCTGGTGGCGGCCGCGCTGACGCAGCAGCGCCTGCGCGAGCGGGCCGCAGCGAAGTTCGGCCCCTTCGCCCAGCAGATGCTCTTCACCGCCGACGGCCTGGAGCAGGCCACTCGGCTGACGGTCTCGGCTCACCATGCGGCCCGTTACGCGGCCGCGGGCGTGACGAAGGTCGCGGACCTGGGCTGTGGGATCGGGGGCGACGCCGTCGCCCTGGCCGGGCTCGATCTGCCGGTGCTCGCCGTCGACCGAGATGAGGCCGCAGCCGCCCTGGCCACTATCAACCTCATGCCCTTCCCCCACGCGAGCGTCGAGTGCGCCGACGCCCTGGACATCGACCTGGTCGAGCGGGGTGTGGACGCCGTCTTCGCCGACCCCGCCCGCCGCGCCGCGGGACGTCGCATCACCGACCCGGAGCAGTGGTCTCCGGCTCTGTCGCAGGTGCTCGCGCTGCGCGAGGCCGTGCCCGCCCTCGGCGTCAAGGTCGCCCCCGGCATCGATCATGCCGCGCTGCCGTCGGACGCCCACACCCAGTGGGTGAGCGTGGACGGCGACGTCGTCGAGGCGGCCATCTGGTGCGGGCCCTTGGCACCGGAGGGGCCCGGGCGCTCCGCGATGCTCCTGCGCTCAGGGACCGATGGTGCGAGCGCCTGCACGCTGGTCGACCCCAGCACCACCGACCCCTCGCAGCCACCGGTCCAGGTCAACCCGATCGGCTCGCCCGACGACCTGGGCAGCCTCATCCACGT
Organism: Actinomyces acetigenes; assembly: GCF_031296635.1. Lineage (NCBI taxonomy): Bacteria > Bacillati > Actinomycetota > Actinomycetes > Actinomycetales > Actinomycetaceae > Actinomyces > Actinomyces acetigenes. The sequence continues at coordinate 97,303 of NZ_JASPFC010000001.1, read as the reverse complement.
TCCCGACGGCGCCGCCGTGCGCGCCGGGCTCGTTGCCCACCTGTGCGAGACCCTGGACGCCAGGCCGGTGGGGCCCCGGATCGGCTACCTCACGGGAGAGCGCCTCCCCGACGAGGCGACCGCCCCCTTCGTGCGCTCCTTCCGACTCACCGAGGTCCTACCGCTACGGCTCAAGGCCCTGCGCTCCCGTAGCCGCGAGCTCGGTATCGGGCGCCTGGAGATCCTCAAGCGCGGAGTCGACGTCTCCCCCGACGCCCTGCGCGCCTCGCTGAGGCTGAGCGGTCAGGAGTCGGAGACCTGGATCCTGACCCGGGTGGGAGACAAGGCGAAGGGCGCCGTTCTCGTCGTCGAACCGATCACCGGCGCCTCATCGGCTCACTCACCGACGTAATACCCCCTATACCCCCTTCCCGCGACGAGAGGCCCTGTCGGCACCCGCGAGGGCCCCGAGGAACCCGAGGAGACCAGGACATGCAGGACACGACTGACACGACGAGCCCGAGCGCCGTGCCCGCCGGCACTCAGCTGCCGCCGGCTCACCGTCCCCAGTCCCTTGACTTCGCCAGCTCGGCCCGCTCCACGTTGGGGGTGGAGTGGGAGCTGGCCCTCATCGACCGCGACAGCCTCGACCTGCGCCAGTGTGCCGAGGAGATCCTCCAGAAGGTGGGCCCGGACCGGCACGTGCACGGCGAGATGATGCTCAACACCATCGAGCTGGTCTCCGGGGCGCGCAAGACCGTGGCCGAGTGCATGGAGGACATCGCATTCGCCTTCGACCGCGTTCTTCCCGTCACCGACCCGCTGCGCGTGGGCCTGGCCTCGGCCGGGACCCACCCCTTCGCCGACCCTCTGGTGCAGAAGGTGACCAATGCCGAGCGCTACGCACGCCTGGTGGACCGCACCCGACTGTGGGGCCACCAGATGCTCATCTTCGGCACCCACGTCCATGTCGGCGTCGAGGACCGGGCCAAGGTTCTGCCGATCCTCAAGGCCCTGCTCACCCGCACCGCCCACCTGCAGTGCTTAAGCGCCTCCTCGCCCTTCTGGGCGGGGGCGGACACGGGCTACGCGGACAACCGCGCCATGATGTTCCAGCAGCTGCCCACCGCCGGCGCCCCCGAGCAGTTCAGCACCTGGGAGCAGCTGGAGAGCTACACCGGTGACCTGGTCCACACCGGCGTCATCGAGGACTTCACCGAGATCCGTTGGGACGTGCGCCCCTCGCCGCGCCTGGGGACCATCGAGGTGCGGGCCTGCGATGCCGCAACGAACCTGACCGAGCTGGCCGGCATGGCGGCGCTGACCCAGTGCCTCGTGGAGTCCTTCTCCCGCACCCTGGACCGGGGTGAGGAGCTCGATGCGCTACCGGACTGGTACGTCGCCGAGAACAAGTGGCGCTCAGCCCGCTACGGCATGGACGCGATCCTCATCGTCAACTCAGCCGGTGAGGAGGAGCTGGTGGGAGACACGGTCGAGCGGATGCTCACCGAGCTCGCTCCCGTCGCCGAGGATCTCGGTTGCGCCGCTGAGCTGGACTCCGTGCGCACCACACTGGAAACGGGGGCCTCCTACCAGCGTCAGATCGCCGCCGTCGGGGCCTACGGAGGGCAGCGGGAGGCGGCCGTCAGGCTGCTGCTGGCCGAGGCCCGGGCAGGCAGGCCCCTGCGCCCCACCGAGGTGCTCTCGCTGGCGGCCAAGTCCTGAACGATATACCGCCGGCCCGTCTACGATCACCAGCGTCGAGACCCCCAGTTCCGGCTCAGGAACGCCCTGTCCGCAGCCTCATCTCCTCACGTAGGAGGCGGGTCATGCCGGTGACGGGAATCCCCCAGCAGGGCGGGAATCGGGATCGTCGTGTGACTGTGGGAGAAGCGCCTCTCCAGCCTGCGCCCCACCCGCGGAGTCGATCACCAGGATCGGCTTGGGGACGGAGAGGTATCCCTACAGGTCAGCCAGGCTCAGCAGCAGTCCGACGGCGCAGTCGACCATGCCCATGATAGCGATCACGGGCAGCCTGCGGTGCTGCGACATGAGGTCCACCGGATACCCCGCCCACAGGCACACGCCCACCATCCCGACGACCACTGTGTTGTCTCATGACTTCTGGGAGTTTCGGATGTCATGACTTCTCAAGACGCCGGTGGGGTGGGTCTGTCAGAGGGGAGAGCTGTTGCTTGGGCCTGTCGGAGAGGGGTTGCCCCGGTGACTGTGGTGGCGGCCGGCGTCGTCTGGATGCACTGCACGAGGGTGGGGTGCTACTGGAGGAGGGTTGGGGGTACTTCGGGTAGGTGGGGCCTTCGTGCAGTACGCACAACCCGTGGCCAGTAGATCCCGACCCTCGTGGAGTAGACCGACTCGAGGCGAGACTCAAGGCAGAGCCGGCGTCGAACCATGACCACCGGGCCCCAGCGCAGACGGCGGTCAGGGGGCGGGGCCATATCCGTGATCTCGAAGGGCCTACCTTCGACCGGGCCCCGTGCAGGCAGCGGGCAGGGGGGCGGACCTGCGGCGGAGATGCCGGGCTCTGCCGTAAGAAGCCCGGACTCGTTCCTGCGCGGCCCGGTGTCCACAGCGCTGACATGAACCAGTCTGCCGCCAATGTTCCCAGCGGGGATTGTTGGAATCCTGCGGTTCCTCCCCAACGCGCAGCGCCGATTCGCCTGTGATGTCAGCACCATGGACAACCACACCCCGTCATGCCTCGCCTTGAGGCCACCCTCGCCTCCAGGACCACCAGCCTGCCCCGGACTCCCGTCCGAGCGAGCGTCTCAGAAGTCATGACACTCACATGTCTCAGAACTGAGGAGACAACACACATCCCGACGACCACGAACATGACCAGTGCTCCGAGCTGTGCTCGGAGCACAGCCGAGGAGACGGTGAGGACCCGGGCGGAGGGATCGACGTGCGCTGCAGCGGAAGAGGTGAGCACGAACTCTCCTTATCCTCCCGTGGAATGAACAATGGAGAATGCAAGAGAGAACAACATGCGCTGACGTCATAACAGAACACGGAATTAACTATTCGGGTCACATGAGAGCATTTTCCTTCCCCGCGCGTAGCACACACCTTCCAAGCCATCATTTCATTGCCACCACAATTCTCCGAAACATTGTGCTTCAATAGAGCGCACCCCACATTCGTACCCATAACCTCATTTCCCTCTCGACCCTCTTCTGACAGCCTCAATGCCAGCGGAAGGAGCACTCCACCTCAGTCGATCACCAGGGTCAGTAATCCCCTGACCGTGCGCCCGGGGTAGTTCATGATGACGTGCAGCGTCCTCGTGGGCCTGATCGGCACCGCCCGATCGGCTTCGCCGCATTCCTGGTGACAGTGGCGATCCAGAGAGGAACCCTCGCACAGATCGGTGCGGTCAGCACTGCTGTTGCTGTCATCGGGCTGCTTCTTCTTGGAATAGAGGCCGGCAACGCGCGCACCCACACCATCGTCAGCCCTGCAGGAGGGGATCCTTCGCAAACGGACCGAGGCCGGCGCGATGCGGATCGTCGAACGGATCGACTCCATGGTTCCCCTGAGCCGCCGAATCCGCCGATAACTGATAAGTCGGTCTGACATCCGGACCCGTTCCCCACTTCTATTGCGAGCCGGCACGGTCCCGAGTCTCGCCCGGCGATCGGTGATTCCCGGGGGCGATCAGTCCTGCCTCGACACGAGTGACCATCCGCGGGCCCGGGTGCGCTGCTCCCAGAAGCTGCGGTATGGCCCTTCGACGGACACGAGCTCATGGTGATGTCCCCGCTGGGCAATGCGCCCGGCGTCGTCGAGGACGATGACCTGGTCGGCCGCTGCGATCGTCTCGAGCTTGTGGGCAATGACGATGAGTGTCGAGGTGCGCCGCAGCTCCTGCATCGCGGCAACGATATTGGCCTCGTTCTCCGCATCCAGGGCACTGGTGGCCTCATCGAGCAGCACGATCGGTGCTCGCTTGAGCAGGGCGCGGGCGATGGAGACGCGCTGGCGCTCCCCACCGGACAGGGCCCGCCCACCCTCTCCCACGCGGGTGCTCCAGCCGTGGGGCAGACGGTTGACGATCTCGGTGACGCCGGCGAGCCCCGCGGCCCAGCGTACCTGGGCGTCGTCGGCCGCGGGGTTGCCGATGCGGATGTTGGCGGCCAGGGTGTCGTCGAAGAGGTAGACGTCCTGGAAGACCATGGAGAGCTGTTCCATGAGCTGGGAGGTCGGCATGTCGCGCACGTCAGCACCGCCAACTCGCACGACCCCCGAGCCCACGTCCCAGAAGCGGGCGATGAGGCGGGCGATGGTCGTCTTGCCGCTGCCGGAGGGGCCCACGATGGCACACATGGTGCGTGCGGGCACGCTCATCGACACCCCGGTCAGGACGGGAGCGTCGGGGCGGTAGCCGAAGACGACGTCGTCGAGCTCGACGGTCCCCGGCTCGGGCAGTGCGCTGGGCTCCTGCGGCTCGGCCATGAGCTCAGCGTCCATGACGGCGTCGAGGTGGTTCATCATCTGGCGCCGCTCCTCCACGCCCATGACGGCTGCTCCGATGTCGTCGAGCATGGTGGTGAAGCGCAGGCACATGCCGATGACGGCGATGGCCGCCAGTGGCTCCATGGAGCCGGAGGCGGCCAGTGAGGAGGTCAGGACGATCATGGCGACGACAAGGATCTGGCTCAGCGCGCCGTTGACGAGGTTGCCAGCTGATTCCCACCACAGGGCGCGCCTGGAGGCGCGGGCCCCGTCGTCGAAGGCGGCGGTGAGGCGGCTGTAGCCGGAGGCGGCCCGGCAGGATCGCAGGGCCCCCTGGCAGCGGGCGATCTCGACGATGCGGGCGGCGAGCTCACGCTCAGCGGGCTCGGAGATGGACTTGCCCCGGTCCAGCAGACGGCGCGAGAGGCGCACGAGTCCGGCGAACAGGGGCGCGGCCAGCGTCAGCAGGAGCCCCAGGCGCCAGTCCCAGGCCCAGGAGCCGACCCCAACGACCAGGCATGCAGCGGTCGTGGAGGTGAGCAGGTACACGAAGTGGGCGGCGGACTCCCCCAGGGCAACCATCTCCTGGCTCACGGCCCGGGACAGGGTGCCGGCGGAGTCGGCGGTGAACCAGCGCAGGGGCAGGCGCGCGATCCGGTTGCCCACTGCGTGGTGGACGTCGTGCATGAAGCCCAGCGCCCCCGACATGCCCATGCGCCGCCCCTGGAAGTCGCAGACGGCCGCACCGACCCCGAGAACGACCAGCACGATGAGCCAGCCGCTAAAGGCCAGCCCCCATCGGGGGGCACTGGTCGCCAGAGCCACTGAGGCGGGCAGCAACACTAGCAGCGCCAGTCCCACCAGGACGCCGTTGACTCCCGCCAGGGCGATGCACCCTCGGGTCTGTTTCCAGGAGGAGTCGGTCATGAGCCTGCAGAAGCGGGACAGCAGGGAGTCCGCCGGCCGGGAGGACCCGCCGGAAGTGGAGGGCACCGGAAGCGCGGTCCCGGTCCTCCCGCCCCGGTCATCGGTGCGGGGGGATGCCGGTACAAGAACGCTGCTCTCGGCCGCATTGTCAGCCACACCGTCATCCGGCCTGCCAGCCGCGCCGTCGGCGAATACGGGGCCGTCCGTCCTGGTGGCGGTCTCGTGGACGTTTGACCCTGCGGCGCCCTTGAGCTCGCCGGCCTGGCGCAGCAGGGCCCGGTAGTGGGGCTCATCGGCCAGGTCGTCGTGGGAGCCGGCGGCGACGATGCGTCCGCCGTCCATGACGGCGATGCGGTCGGCGCCGCGCACGGCGGCAGGCCGGTGGGCGATGACCAGGACGGTGCGATCCTTGACCAGGGCACTGAGTGCCTGCTGGATCTCGGCCTCGGACTCGGGGTCGGCCATGGCGGTGGCCTCGTCGAGCACAATGACGGGGGTGTCCAGCAGGATGGCACGGGCGATGGCAATGCGCTGCTCCTGCCCACCGGACAGTGCCGTGTCCTGCCCCAGGACGGTGTCGTAGCCCTGCGGCAGCGCCATGATCTCCTCGTGGATGCGGGCCACGCGGGCGGCGGCGCGCACCTGCGCCAGGTCGGCCTCGGGGCGCCCGAGGGCGATATTCTCCCGCACAGTGGTGGCGAGCAGCTGAGCGTCCTGGAGAACGAAGGAAACGGTGGAGTACAGGGTGGACTCGTCCATGTCCCGCAGGTCCACCCCGCCGATGCGTACGGCGCCGGCGTCGGGGTCGGCGAAGCGTGCGATGAGGGTGGCCAGTGTCGACTTGCCCGAGCCGGAGGGACCCAGCAGCGCGGTCACGGTTCCCGGCTCCAAGGTCAGGCAGGCGTCGTCGACGGCGAGGACCTCCCCATAGGAGAAGGAGACGTGGTCGATCTCGACGAGCGCCGTGCGAAGCCGCTCGGGGCGGTCGGTGGCGGGCAGAACGGGGGTGTCGAGGACCTCGCACAGCCGCAGGGCCGCCGCCCCGGCCAGCTGGTAGGACCAGGAGATCGAGGCAATGGTGATGAGTGCGGCAGGAAGGACCAGAGCGACGAGGGTTGTGGCCAGGACCTGGGGCAGGGTGACGGCACCGGTATGGATGAGCAGCGCCCCTCCCCCGAGGTTGACCAGGAGCAGTACGGGGATCGAGACCCAGGTGAAGGACAGACAGGTGACGGTCACCAGGGGCATCGCCCAGGCGCGGTAGAAGGCGGAGAACTCGTCGGCGGCGGCGAGGTAGGCCGAGTGGGCGCGCCCCACGCGCCCGAAGGCCTTGACCACGCCGATACCGGAGACGAACTCGACCATGGCCGAGGAGATGGCGGCCAGCTTGCGGTCCATCTCCACGGTCTTCTCGTTCATGCCGCGCATGGACACCGAGTAGGTGAGCGCGTAGAGGATGAGTGTGGAGACGGCCAGCAGGGCAAGGCGCCAGTCGATCCAGAAGGCGCACCCCAGCAGGGCCAGCGGAGTGACGATGGCGTTGAGGCGCTCGACGGGGCCGTGGGCGATGACGGTGTGGACCAGAGTCGTGTCGTCCTGAACGGCCTTGCGCAGGCGCCCGGAGGTGGAAGCGGTGAACCAGGACAGCGGGGCGTGGGAGATGCGCGCAACGATGTCGCGGCGCAGGCGGTCGCGCAGGGACAGGTCGGCCAGGTGGGTGATGAGCAGCGCCAGGAAGTACAGCAACAGGCGGGTGGAGTAGGCGCTCACGAGCACCATGACCGCACCTGACACCTGCCGGGGATCCGGGCTCAGGCCCGCCCGGTGGGCGCGCAGCAGGATGTCGCCGAGCTGGACCAGAGCGATGTAGGGGGCCACCGCCAGGACCGCGGAGAGCAGGACGAGGATCTGACCGATCCGCAGGCGGGTGCGCACGGGGGCGCCGAGGCGGGCGATGGCAGCCTGCCCCTCACGCGAGCGCTGAGCGTTGCTCCTCCTCACCTGCTCGCCCGATTCCCCGGCTCTTCCGGGGCCCGGCGAAGGCGGCGACAGCTGCGAAGACGACTGCGGTGCCGTCTGCGGCGACGTCCCTGGCGCCAGCCGCTGTGCCTGCGTGCTCATCAGGTGCCTCGTTCTTCCGTCGACTCTAACTCTGAAGGTGTTTCAGAACTTAATAAGGCACACCTTACTCTGGTCGCTGAACCGGGAGCAACCGTCGCTGAGTCGCACTACGGTGCTGTCATGGCATCACAGGCACGACTGGGCCGACCGACCGGACCGAGACCCAGTTTCTCGCGCGACGACGTCGTCGACGCTGCCCTCGAGATCGGCATCGCCGAATTCACCCTGACCGCCGCGGCCAAGCAGCTGGGCGTGGCGGTCTCCGGCCTGTACCGCACGATCTCCTCACGTGAGGACCTGCTGGCCGCCTGCCTGGAGAGGATCGCCGCCCAGATCGAAGTTCCCCGCCCCGGGAAGCGCTGGCCCGACACGGTTCGGGCGCATGCCGAGGCCGGCTGGGAGATGCTGGAGCGCTATCCCGGCCTGGCCGGCGTCATCATGGGGGTTCCCTGGGCGCACCAGGTCTTCGCCAGGCCCGCATCCCAGGCGTGTCAGGCTCTGATCGAGGGAGGACTCGAGGCCGACGAGGCCGGGGTGGTTCTGGACTTCGTCGGCGACACCGTCATCTCCACGCACGCGCAGATCGAGGTCATGCGCTCCCCCGCCGGTCGCCCCGAGCCGCCTGCACCGTTCCCGGAACACGAATCGGGAGAGAGCGCCTCAGGCGCCGGGAGGGGCGGCGCCACGGGGCTGGAGGAGGCGAGCCGGTTCGCGACGATCAGCAGGGCACCGGCCCTGCCCGAGGCACTGACTCCGAACGAGAGCTGGCTAGACCGAGGCGGACTGGACCGCAAGATCGAGATCATCATCCGGGGAGTGGCCGCAGACATCGGACAGTCATCAGACTGAACGCACCGGAGCCTGCGTCGAGAAGCGTCAGCGGACGTCAGCGGGCGACTTCAGTGGGCGACGCTGACGTCCAGCGGCATCCCTGAGTCCGGGGCGAAGTCCATGGGGCTGGGGGCAACGCCGGCCCGCACGGCCGCTGACCCCAGGGCCGCGATCTGGGCGCCGTTGTCGGTGCAGAAGCGCAGTGGCGGCAGGCGCAGGGTGATGCCGGCCTCCTCACAGCGCTCGGCGGCCAAGGACCGCAGCCGGGAGTTGGCCGAGTATCCGCCCCCGACGACGAGCGTGTCGCAGCCGGTGTCCAGGCAGGCCCGGACCGCCTTGGCCGTTAGGGAGTCGTTGACGGCCTCGGAGAAGGCGGCGCAGACGTCGGCACTGGGCACCTTCTGCCCGGAGTCCTCCAGGGACTCCACATAGCGGGCCACGGCGGTCTTGAGGCCGGAGAAGGAGAAGTCGTAGCGGTGACGCTCCTTGTCCTTGCCCGCGGCCAGGCCCCGGGGGAAGCGGATGGCGCCGCGGTCACCCTCCTGGGAGAGCCGGTCCACGTGCGGGCCACCGGGGTAGGGCAGGCCCAGGAGCCGGCCGACCTTGTCGAAGGCCTCACCGGCGGCATCGTCGAGAGTGCCACCGAGCTCGACGACGTCGGTGGCGACGTTGCGGATGCTCAGCAGGTTCGAGTGACCGCCGGAGACGATGAGTCCGACGAAGCGCTCCGGCAGGGGGCCGTCGACCAGCTCATCGACCGCCAGGTGCCCGATGACGTGGTTGACGCCGTAGATCGGCCGGTTCAGGCTCGCGGCCAGGGCCTTGGCGGCGGAGATGCCGACGGTCAGGGAGCCGACGAGTCCGGGGCCGGCGCACACGGCGATAGCGTCGACCTCGCTCAGGTCGACGCCGGCCTTCTCCAGTGCGGCGTCGAGGGTCGGCAGGAAGGACTCCAGGTGGGCGCGTGAGGCGATCTCGGGGATGATGCCGCCGAAGCGCGCGTACTGGTCCATGGAGGTGGCGGTGACGTCGGCGAGGAGCTCGCGGCCGCGTACGAGGGCCACGCCGGTCTCGTCGCAGGTGGACTCGATACCGAGAATGAGGGGGGCGCTCACAGGCCCAGACTATCGCCTAGCGACACGGACACCGAACAGGCGCCTGCCGTCCCGTCCACAGACGGCAGGCCATCCGGCCACTACCCCGACTACCGTTGGGACGTGCCGACCGAGGACGACATCGACCAGGCACCCCTGACACGTCACCGACGAGGAGGTACTCGTGACTGAGCCCGACAACCCGGACCTCGTGGTGGGCGACGACGGTCTAGCCAGGCCGGTCTGGGCGGCCACCGACCCTTTGCTTCGCGAGTACTACGACACCGAGTGGGGCATGCCGGTGCGCGACGAGCGGGGAGTCTTCGAGCGGCTGAGCCTGGAGGCCTTCCAGTCGGGCCTGTCCTGGGCCACGATCCTGCGCAAGCGGCCGGCCTTCCGTGACGCCTTCTGCGGTTTCGATCCGGAGGCAGTGGCGGGCTTCCGGGAGGCGGACGTGGCCCGGTTGCTGGCCGATGCCCGGATCGTGCGCAACCGAGCCAAGATCCTGGCGACTATTGGCAATGCCCGCGCGACGCTGCACCTCAGGGAGAGTGACGACGTCGCCGGCGGCCTGGCGGGCCTCGTGTGGTCCTTCCAGCCGGAGGCAACTCCTCAACCGCATCGGCTCTCAGACATTCCCACTCAGTCGCCGCAGTCGGCAGCCCTGTCCCGCGAGCTCAAGCGCCGTGGTTTCCGCTTCGTCGGCCCGACGACGATGCACGCCCTCATGGAGGCGATCGGGATCATCGATACGCACCTGGTCGGCTCCCACCGCCGTGGCTCCTCCGGAGTGTGGGCATAGCCCAACCGCACCCCTCCTTCGTTGATGCCCTGAATCACACTCGTGTCCGTGTATCCTCACTCTTCCATCGGCTTCGTCTCAGGAGGCACCGTGTCCGTTCAGCTGTTGTCGTCATCGGGCAGCTCCACTGAGGAGCCGGTGTCTCTGGCCCGGGCCGAGGCAGTCCTGTGCGACATGGACGGCACGCTCGTGGACTCCTCGGCAGTCGTGGAGTCGATGTGGAGCTCCTTCGCCCACGACCACGGCATGAGTGAGCGCTTCGACGAGATCATGGCCTACTCCCCCGGCCGCACCGGCCTCGACACGATCCGCCGGTTCCTGCCGGAGCTGACCGCTGAGGAGCAGGACGCCATCTACAAGCGCTTCGCTCGTGAGGAGATCGTGCGAACCGCAGGACGCATGGCGGAGATTCCCGGCGCTGCATCCTTCATGACAGCCTTGATCGACGCCGGCGTTCCGCTTGCCCTGGTGACCTCCGCGCCGATCGAGCTCATGCAGGTGCGCATGGAGGAGGCCGGCGTCCCCATTCCCCCTGCGGTCGTCTCCGCCGGCGACGTCGAACGCGGCAAACCCGACCCCGCGCCCTATCTCAAGGCCGCCGAGATCCTGGGGGTACCGATCTCCTCCTGCCTGGTGCTGGAGGATGCCGCCTCGGGTTACATCGCCGCCCGGCGCGCCGGCGCACAGGCCCTCCTCGTGGGCGAGAGCGTCCCCGAGGCCGACTCGCACGTCCCCCGCGTCGCGGACTTCACCGGGATCACCTTCACCACCCACTAGCGTCGAGCCGGGCATTCTTCGCGTAGCCCTACGGAATTTCTGTTGGGGTACGCGAGAAATGTCCTCTTCGCGGTTGGGCACCGGGCGGCGTGATTCTGGTACGCGTCGGTTTCCACAGCCGGGTTTTGACACCGCCAGTCCACAGAGCATCTGATGCCAGTTCTCACGTCTTGAGCTCAACCCTCACGCTGGTAGGCATGACCACCGGCATTGCCTCCAAAAGTCCATCTCACAGCGCCCCGTCATTCCTCCTGTCCTCCGACGCCGTCGCGGCGGGGGCTTCTCACTTGTGCACCGCGCCGGGTCTGTTCCGGATCGGTCCTGGTGTCTATACCCCGCAGCAGGAGTGGACGGCGGCCAGGCCGGACCTGCGGCATCTGACTCTCATCCGGGCCGCACTGGCCAAGGCCCGCAGGGACCTGGTCCTGCTTGGCGCGTCGGCGGCCGTGTGGCTCGGACTCCCACTGGTGGGCCGCATCCCGGGGCGGGTCCAGTGCCTCGGGCGTCGCACGGATCGATCGAGCACCGCTCTTCTGCAACGTCGGGAGAGAACCGGGCTCGGCGCGTTGGAAACGGTCAGAGGAGTCTTGGTGTCCAACGTCTCTGACACGGTCGTTGATCTGGCCCGTTGGGGCGGGCTCACCCAGGGAGTGTGCGCCATGGACGCCGCCCTGGCCGCCCGCCTGTGCACCCGCGCCGAGCTGACCGACGCCGTCAACCACCTGGCCACCGGCGCCCGCGGCATCCGCAGCGCCCGCACCGCCACCCACCTGACCGACGCCCGCTCCGAGTCCCCCGGCGAGTCCCTCTCCCGCGTACGCATGTGGCAGGCCACCCTGCCCCGCCCCGACCTCCAGCACGAAGCCCACATCAACGACCACACCTACCGCCTCGACTTCCTATGGCCCCACGCCAGGGTGGTCGGTGAGTTCGACGGCCGTATCAAGTACCGCAAGAACAGCTACGGAAAGAACGCCGAGGACACCGTCCTCAACGAGCGCCGCCGCGAGCTCGCCCTGACCCGCGCCGGCTACGACGTCGCCCGCTGGACCTGGGAGGACGCCTGGCCAACCGACGCCCCAGCCATGCTGCGCGAGCTCGCCCACCACAACATCCACCCCACTGGTGTGCGTTGGTAAGACACCGCCGAGCCGGGCATTTCTCGCGTAGCCCTACAGAAATTCCGTTGGGGTACGCGAGAAATGCCCGGCTCGGTACTGAGTGAGGCAGGTGGATCAGTGGGCGTGCTGGCCCTTCCACAGGGCGTGGCCGAGATCCCGGTTGAGGCGCGAGATGACCTCGAGCGGCACCGACTTGGGGCACACGGCCGCGCACTCACCGATGTTCGTGCAGCCGCCGAAGCCCTCGGCGTCGTGCTGGCCCAGCATGCTCACCACGCGAGCGAGACGCTCGGGCTGGCCCTGCGGAAGCAGACCCAGGTGCGAGATCTTCGCGCCGGTGAACAGCATGGCCGAGGCGTTGGGGCAGGCCGCCACGCAGGCGCCGCAGCCGATGCAGGCGGCCGCCTCGAAGGCGGCATCGGCCTTCTCCTTCTGCACGGGCACCGAGTGGGCCTCCGGGGCCCCACCGGTGTTGACCGAGATGTAGCCGCCGGCCTGGACGATGCGGTCCAGGGCGGAGCGGTCCACGATGAGGTCGCGCAGCACCGGGAAGCCGGTGGAGCGCCACGGTTCGATCGTGATGGTGGAACCGTCCTTGAAGGAGGGGTCCTCCGCCAGGTGGCGCATGTGCAGCTGGCAGGTGGTGGAGCGGATGGGCCCGTGGGCCTGCCCGTTGATGACCACACCGCACTGACCGCAGATGCCCTCGCGGCAGTCGGAGTCGAAGGCCACCGGCTCCTTGCCCTCGGCGAAGAGCTGCTCGTTGAGCAGGTCGAGGACCTCGAGGAAGCTCATGTGCTCCTCGATCCCGCTCATGGCGTACTCCTCGAAGTGGCCCTTCGAGTCCTGGTTCTTCTGGCGCCAGATCTTGAGCTTGATGTTCACTTGTAACTCCGCTGCTTGAGCTCGATGTCCTTGTAGACGAGGTCCTCCTTGTGGAGGATCGGCGGCTGGTTCTCCCCGCCCCACTCCCAGGCGGCGACGTAGAGGAACTCATCATCGTGCCGCATGGCCTCACCCTCGGGAGTCTGGGACTCCGCCCGGAAGTGGCCACCGCAGGACTCACGCCGGTGCAGGGCGTCGATGCACATGAGCTCGGCCAGCTCGAAGAAGTCCAGCAGTCGGCCGGCCTTCTCCAGGGCCTGGTTGAGCTCGTCGGCTTGGCCCGTGATGCGGGCGTCGCGCCAGAACTCCTCCTTGAGGGCCCGGATCTGCTCGATGGCGTCGCGCAGTCCGGCATCGCGCCGCTCCATGCCGCAGTACTCCCACATGATGCGGCCCAGGGCCATGTGGAAGTCGTCCACGCTGCGGGTGCCGCGCAGGGCCATGAGGCGGGCGACACGCTCCTCGACGGAGCGCTTGGCCTCGGCGATCTCCGGGGCGTTGGGGTCGACCTTGCCCAGGCGCAGCATGTCCGCCAGGTAGTCGTTCATGGTGTCAGGCAGGACGAAGTAGCCGTCGGCCAGGCCCTGCATGAGGGCGGAGGCGCCCAGGCGGTTGGCGCCGTGGTCGGAGAAGTTGGCCTCTCCGGCGATGTAGAGGCCCGGGACGTTGGACTCCAGGTCGTAGTCCACCCACAGGCCACCCATCGTGTAGTGCACGGCGGGGTAGATGCGCATGGGGACCTCGTAGGGGTCGTCCCCGGTGATGCGCTGGTACATCTCGAACAGGTTGCCGTAGCGGGCCGAGACGGCGTCCTTGCCCAGGCGGCTGATGGCCTCGGAGAAGTCCAGGTAGACACCGCGACGCATCATCCGCTCGTTGCCGTCGGCGTCGCGCTCCTTGATGGCCGGTCCCACGCCGCGACCCTCGTCGCACATGTTCTTGGCCTGGCGGGAGGCGATGTCACGCGGCACGAGGTTGCCGAAGGCCGGGTAGATGCGCTCGAGGTAGTAGTCGCGCGCCTCCTCGGGGATGTCACGCGGGTCCTTGTCGCAGTCCTCAGCCTTCTTGGGCACCCAGATGCGTCCGTCGTTGCGCAGGGACTCACTCATGAGGGTGAGCTTGGACTGGAAGTCCCCGGACTGCGGGATGCAGGTGGGGTGGATCTGCGTGTAGCAGGGGTTGGCGAAGTAGGCGCCCTTGCGGTGCGCGCGCCAGATGGCGGTGGCGTTGCAGCCCATGGCGTTGGTGGATAGGAAGAACACGTTGCCGTAGCCGCCGCTGGCCAGGACGACGGCGTCGGCCAGGTGGGTCTCGATCTTCCCGGTGACCATGTCGCGGGTGACGATGCCGCGGGCGCGGCCGTCGACGATGATGAGCTCGACCATCTCGTGGCGACGGAACTCCTTGACCGTGCCGGCGTGCACCTGGCGCTCGAGGGCCTGGTAGGCGCCGATGAGGAGCTGCTGGCCGGTCTGGCCGCGGGCGTAGAAGGTACGGGAGACCTGCACGCCACCGAAGGAGCGGTTGTCCAGCAGGCCGCCGTACTCGCGGGCGAAGGGGACGCCCTGGGCCACGCACTGGTCGATGATGTTGGCGCTGACCTCCGCCAGGCGGTAGACGTTGTCCTCGCGGGCGCGGTAGTCACCGCCCTTGACCGTGTCGTAGAAGAGCCGGTAGACGGAGTCCCCGTCGTTGCGGTAGTTCTTCGCGGCGTTGATACCGCCCTGGGCGGCGATGGAGTGAGCCCGGCGAGCCGAGTCCTGGTAGAAGAAGACCTTGACGTTGTAGCCCTGCTCGCCCAGGGAGGCGGCCGCGGCGCCGCCGGCCAGGCCGGAGCCGACGACGATGATGTCCAGCTTGCGGCGGTTGGCGGGGTTGACCAGCTTGGCCTCGAACTTGCGCTGCTCCCAGCGCCGGTCGATCGGGACGGAGTGGGGGGCCTTGGTGTCGGCGATCTTCTCGCCCTCGTAGTACAGGCCGTCGATGAGTTCAGTCATAGTCGTTCACTCTCAGTGGGTCGCTGTAGCACACTCGGCGAAGTGCTCGGCGGAGGAGCCGATCGCGTCACAGAACTGCGGGTAATAATCGGCAGCGGCCATGGGGGCATCGACATAGCCGAAGAGGATCGCCGTCGGAACCGCCATGAAGGCGACGAACAGCGCGAAGGCCAGCACGAAGGCGATCAGCCGGATGAAGGGGATGGTGTTTCCTCGCACCGCCCCCAGCGTCTGCAGGGCGGACCACACGCCGTGCCACACGTGCAGGCACAGGGCGGCCAGCGCGACCGCGTAGATGAGCCACACCCACCACAGCTGGAAGCCGTAGTACATGTTGAGGTAGGCCCGCCCGTGCACGTACTTCCCTCCCGGCGTCAGTGACAGGGTGGTGTACTGCAGGAGGTGCCAGATGATGAACAGCAGGAGGATGACGCCGCCCCACCGCATGGTGCGCATGGCGTAGCGGGAGGCGAAGTACTCGGCGCCGGGCTTCTTGACGGCGTACTTGTCGTTGCCGCGGGCCCGCTTGTTGCGCGCCCACAGGCTGAAGGCGCTGCCGGCGTGAGCCAGGAGGCAGGCGACGAGAGCCAGGCGGAGGATCCACAGGACACCGCCGTAGGGCATGATCGGCACCAGCAGCGCTCGCAGGAACACGGCGTAGTGATCGTAGGCGACCTCACCCTCGAAGTAGTGCAGGTTGCCGTAGGCGTGGAAGAGGACGAAGAACAGGAACACCAGTCCCGAGATCGCCATCATGCGCTTCATGAAGACGGTCGTGGAGAAGGCGGTCCGCCTCTTCAGGGAAGGAGCAGATGATTTGGCCACGGCAGAAGGCTAGCCGGGCACCAGGTCCCGTTGGTCCCGCCTGGGCCCCTACCAGCGACGTTAGTGTGACGATCCGCAGAATCGCGGGGATCTCATCGAATCTCGATTCGTCATTCAACGCCGCGGAATATGCTGACACCGGCATCTGGGGCCGCCTTTTCGTCACGGGGGTGTCAGACAAATCTGTGAAGTGGCCGACACCTACCGCTTCTCTCCCCGCGGTCCGTGTTTATCTCCGGTCGCCGCGGACCCATCTGCTTCTTCGGTCCCGGCGCAATCCGTCCAGTCGGACACCGGGGCTTGCCCCCGGAATGGGCTGCTCGGGCTCAGGGCGGACTCGGATCACCGGCCTCGGCCCCCACCGGTCCCGGGCGCGGGCGCAGAGTCAGTCGCATGACCACGGCGTCCTCCGGCGGTGCCTGGTAGTAGCGGCGGCGCCGGCCGATGGGAACGAACCCGTGCCTGGCGTAGAGCCGCTGGGCGGCCTCGTTGGACTGACGCGTCTCCAGCAGGACATCGGGGCAGCTCACCTCTCGGGCGGTGGAGACGAGCTCGGTGAGCATGAGGGAGGCGATCCCTCGCCCGCGCGCGGCCGGGACGGTGGCGATGGTCAGCAGATCCGCGCTGGTCAGCCCGCCTGCGTGATAGAGCCCGGCATAGCCCAGGAGCCGTGGCCCGTGCGGCCCGGCCCCGGTGGCGCGACCCGCGGCGTCATCATCGGTCTCTTCGGACTCGACGACGACGTAGCGGCGGTCCGCCCCAGGCCCCTGAGAGGCCACCAGCTCGGCGGCCAGCAGATCTCTGCTCCAGGCCTCGGCTCCGAAGAGCTCGCCCTCGAGACGGGCGATGGTCTCCAGGTCCCCCGCCGCCATCTCCCGCAGTCTGGGGGCCCGGCCCGCTCCCGTCACCTCGGGCATCTCAGTGTCCTTCGTGGCCCCGGGGTCAGCGCACGCGCTTGCGGGCGGTGGGCATCTGCACGTCGGCGTGGCGCAGGTAGAGCGGCTGCGTGCTCAGCTCCTCACCGCGCTCGAGGCGGGCCAGGGCGATGCGCACCTGGGTGAGGGCGTCACCGGAGACGGGGGCCAGGGCCTCGTGGCAAGAGACCGTCTCCGCCAGCTCGGGGTAGAGGGCGGCGCCGGAACCGGCCACGATGTCGACGCCTCCGCCTTCTCCGTCCTGCCCCGGCGTCTGCTCGGCGAGGCGCTGGGCGACCTGGGCCGGGGGGCAGACGCTGATCTCGGTCAGGCGGGTGACGTCGTCGGGACCGTTGGCGCGGAAGAGTGCCGCGTAGACCTCGCGCCTGCGGGCGTCGGTGGCGACCAGGACGACCGGATCCTCGCGTCCCTCGTGGGCTCCGAGCTCGTCCAGGGCACGGCGGGCGACGACGTCGAGGCTGGAGACCCCGTGGACGGGCACGCCCCGGGTGCGCCCGACGACCCCGGCCGTCACCAGTCCGGCCCGCAGTCCGGTGAAGGGGGCCGGTCCGGTGGCGGCGACCACGGCGTCCAGCGGACGCTCGGCCACCTCGGGAACCGACAGAGCCTCAGAGAGCATCTGCCCGAGGGACTCGGCGTGACGGCGGGTATCGGCCTGTTCGTCCTGGCTCAGCACCTGCAGGGCGCGCGCGCCGGCGGCCGAGGGGGCGGCATCGACGACCGCGAGCTGAGTCCCCAGGGAGGAGTCGATGGAGAGGATTCGCACCGGACCAGCCTATGCCTTCGGGTCTCGTGGCAGGTTGACGCGGCTCTCGGGGATCGTGTCCCCCAGGGTCTCACCGACGGTCGCGTCGGCGTCATCCTCAGCCCCGTCCCCCAGAAGGGACAGGTCGATGGCGGCGCGGGGGATGCCCCGCCGCACTGCGGCGCCCTGGGTGTCGGACTCGTCCCGGCTGAGCCGGTCAGCGCGCTCGGCCATGTCGGCGCGGTTGCGGGCCTGGCGCAGCGGGGCGGTCACCTTGCGCTCGTGACGGACCGTGATGATGACGGTGAGGATCCCGACGACGACGACCGCCAGGACCGGCCCCCAGATCGTCCAGCCCCCCGTGGTGGAGCGCTCCTCGCCCTGAGCGGCGGAGGTCTTGGGCTTGGACCCGGCGCGCTCACGCAGGATCTCTCCGTAGTCGCGCAGATCGATGGGACCGGCCAGGCGCCGGGTGGCGGCCTCCCCCATCGCCGTCACCGTGGTGCCGCTCAGCGAGTACCAGGCGTTGGCGTTGCGGTCGTGGACGAGGTGGGCCTCACCCATCTGGTCGACGTCGGTGGCCAGGTCGTCGTCGAACACGGGGGTGCAGGTGGCGTGCCCCTTGTCATGGACCACCTCGAGAAGACCGACCGGCTTGCCGCCCGAGGAGACGGTCGCGGCCCAGTCGCCGGTGTCGACGGGTTGCGCGGTGGGCTGGGAGCCGTCAAGGAAGCCGGAGGCCCAGGTGTAGACGCTGCGCGGATCGCCCACCGTGATCTCGCCCTGCTCACCGGTGCTCTGGCGTACCTGAGCGACGCACTCGCTCTCCATGAGCGCCTTGGCCTCGTCACGCGAGTCGGCGTCGGTCGAGACACCCGCCACGCCGCCGGCCGACGTGATCGCCGTGAGGTGGGGGCCGGTGTCGGCAGCGGCCCGGACCGGCGCCGGGGTCAGGAGGTAGACGCCCAGGAGCGCCGCCGCCGCAGCGGACAGGAGCAGGTGCCGGGGACGCCGGGAGCACTGGGCGGGCCGGATCGGGGTGGCGTTGCGGAGCGGTGCCACGGTGGTGGGAGTGTTCACAGCGGCGCTCCAGGCTGGCAGGAGGCCTCTGCGGCCAGGGGGTTCAGGTCGACGTCGGCCCAGCGCGGACCGACGGCGTGCACGATGATCGTCCGGTTGCCGTCGTCGACCTCGCCGAGGTCCACGACCGGTTCCCCCGTTACCGAGCCGGCGGGAGACTCTGACCCGGCGGGGGCGTCGTCGGGCTGCGGGCGCTCGGCGCGCACGGCTCCGTGGGGGCGCAGCACCTGGATCTCCAGGCGGTCGGGGCTCAGGGCCTCCACCTTCTCCTCGCCCCACTCGACCAGGGTGACGGCGCGGTCCAGGGAGGAGTCCAGGTCGAGGGCGTCAATCTCCTCCAGGGAGGTGATCCGGTAGGCGTCAACGTGGATGAGGTCGGGGCCGTCGGAGACGGAGGGGTGCACGCGGGCGATGATGAAGGTGGGTGAGGAGACCCGGCCGCGCACCCCCAGGGCCGCACCGACGCCCTGGGCGAGCGTGGTCTTGCCGGCCCCCAGTCCGCCGGAGAGCATGACGAGGTCGCCGGCGCGCAGCAGGCGGGCCAGGCGGGCACCCAGTGCCCGGGTCTCGTCGGCGTTGCCGGTGGCAATGGTGATCCCGGGGGCGGTCTGCGGTGTGTGCGGCGCTGTGCTCATATTCCCTCCTCATCCGTGCATGGGTCCGATGGTGGAACCGGCCGGCCTGATGGGGGCCGGCGATATCCGACGTCTGCCGTCTAGGGTCGAGAGTAGTCGCCAGTGCCGGGCTCCCCGACGTAGCAGCGCGGGACACGAGCTCCCAACCGGGTCACGATCTCGTAGTTGATGGTGCCGCAGGCCTGCGCCCAGTCATCCGCGGTGGGGACGGCCTCCTGATCTGAGTCCTGGGGGTCTCCCCAGAGCACGGCGGTCTCCCCGACCTGGGCCGGTGCCGGCAGGGGCGCTCCGGTCTCGTCCACGGCCGGGCCGAGGTCGACGACCACCTGGTCCATGCACACCCGCCCCACGACGGTTGTCATGATGCTGCCGACTCCCACGGGGCCGGTGGAGCTGGCGGCGCGGGGGACGCCATCGGAGTACCCCAGGGGCACGAGCCCCACCCAGCGGTCGGTGGGGGCGCTCCAGGTCCCCCCGTAGGAGACGGCCTGCCCGGCCTCGATGCGCTTGACCTGCACCAGAGGGGACTCCAGGCGCATGGCGGGCCGCAGCCCGAGCTCGGCGCCGGTGGCCACGGAGGGGTCGGGACTCAACCCGTACAGGCCGATGCCTGCGCGCACCAGGTCCATACGGGCCTGCGGGTGCCACAGGAGTCCTCCGGTGGCGGCCAGGTGGTGGATGGGCGGGTTGAGGCCGGCGGCCCGGACGACCTGCTCGGCCTGCCGGTACCGCTCCAGGTGCTCCTCGGTGGAGCCGCTGGCAGGCTCGTCGGCGCGCGACAGGTGGGACCACAGGCCGACGACGGCGACCGTCCCCTCGTCCTCGGCCCGCCTCAGCGCGGCGGCCAGGGCCGGCAGCTCCTCGGGGGTAGCGCCGCCGCGCGACATGCCGGTGTCGACCTTGAGGTGGAGACGCGCCGTCCTCCCCTGCGCCCGGGCCGCCGCCGACAGGGCCTCAAGCTGAGGCAGGGTGGACACCGACAGGTCCAGGTCAGCGGCCAGGGCGGCGCGCAGGGGCGAGTCCTCGGCGGCCGCCCGGGTAGGATCCATGACGGGCAGGAGCCAGGTGAGGACCCGGGGGGCCTGCGCCGAGGGCTCCCCCACCGGGCGGCTCACACCGGCCTCATCCAGCAGGCAGCGCAGCGTCAGGGCCTCGACGAGCTGGGCCACTCCCAGCCAGGAGGCTCCCGCTGACAGGGCGGTCAGGCCGACCGGTCCCAGCCCGTGACCGTAGGCGTCGGCCTTGACCACGGCCATCCACGGCACACCCGCCACCTGCGCCAGGCGCCGCCCGTTGTGGGCCACGGCCTCCAGGTCGATGACGGCCCGCGAGGTAGCCGCCGCCGGTGGCGCGCACTGGGCGAGCGCGGATCGCGGAGCGGTGGAGGAGGTCGTTGCGGCAGAGTCCAGGGAGGTGGTCACGGCGCGATTGTCGCACTGGGTGGCCGAGGGCGCCGCTGTATCCTGGCCCACGCCTCGAGCCGGAAGGCCTGCTGGACACCGCTTCAGGTGCCGCACCTCAAGGGTGGGGCACCGCCTGGAGCCAGTTGAGCTCGAGGCGGGCCGGGCCGAGGGCAGCGGCAATGTCCAGGGCGGCGATCGGGTGCCCGCCGACCCCCGTGCCCCCGGCGCCCTGCGGGCTTGCTGCGGCGTAGGCCCCCGCGAGCGCGTGCAGCCTGACGCCGGCGGCCACCGATTCAACCAGGACGTCTACTGAGGTCGGGTCCGAGGCGGCGGGCGCCGTCTCCTGCTCCCAGCGGGCTGCGGCGCCGGCCAGGACCGCTCCGAGGATCCCGGCCAGCACGTCCCCGCTTCCGGCACTCGCCATCCAGCCGGGGCCGCTGTCTACACTGACCACGGGGCGCTGTGGTGCGGCGATGAGGGTGGTGGCTCCCTTGAGCAGGACGGTGGCGCCGGTGAGGCGGCAGATCTCGCGGGCGGCGAGCCCCGGGTGGGCCTCGACGCGCTCGCGGCTCCACCCATGGGTCTCCTGCGCCGCTGCCCCCTTGTCCTCCAGTGCGATCAGCAGCGCGGCGGCCTCTCCGGCGTGCGGGGTCAGCACGTGCAGCGGCGTGCAGCCTAGCTCCTCAGTGAGGAGCTCGGGCAGGATGCTCAGGGCGCCGGCGTCGACGACGGTGGGGATCCGGGTGTGGCCCTGCCTGCCTCCGCCGGAGGGTGCCAGGGTGGAGGCGAGCACGGCTCGCACCTCATCGGCCCTGGTGGTGTCGGCGGGGTCGATGCCCGGCCCCAGGATGAGTGCCTGAGCGCGTCCGGCGGCGGGGACGACCTCGGGTCGGGCAGCCAGGACGAGGTCCTCCACACGCCTGGGCGCGGTCAGGCGCACCATGCCGGCGCCGGCGCGCACGGCGCCGCTGGCGGCCAGGACGGCGGCACCGGGATAGGTCTCGCTGCCGGCCCACAGGCCGACCACGCCACGGGTGTACTTGTGGTCATCGGGGCCCGGCTCGCGAAGGGCTCGTCTCAGGTAGTCGCCCAGGGCGCCGTCGGCGGGGTGGCGGGCCAGGGGCCGGCTCGTGGGCGCGGGCAGCCCGAGGGGGACGACCTCGACGACGCCGCACAGGTGCCGGGCCGGGGGCAGGCACTGGCATCCCTTGAGGCAGGTGAAGGTGACGGTGAGGTCGGCGGCCAGGACCGGGCCGCTCACCGTGCCGTCGTCGACGCCGGTTCCGCTGGGCAGGTCGACAGCGATGACGCGCAGCGGGCGGTGCCCCGGTTCTCCGGCGGCGATGAGCGGGGCGATGAGAGCGGCGGCGTCGGGTCGCAGCGCCCCGGTGGCGCCGATGCCGGTGAGCCCGTCCAGGACGAGTCCGCCGCGGACGAGGAAGGCCTCGATAGCGGCCACGGCCTCGGCTAAGGCCTGATCGGTTCCGTCATCGCTGCGGTAGCCGGCTCCGTGGATGGTGACGCCGTGGCTGCGGGCCTCCTCCAGGGCGACGGGATGGGGGTGCTCGGTGGCGAGCACGGCGCTGACCGCGCAGCCGCTGTGGGCGAGCAGGCCACCGGCCAGGAGGGTGTCGGCCCCGTTGTGGCCGCCGCCGACTAAGAGGAGTACCGGGGCCCCGGAGATCCATCCGGGGCTCGCGCACGCGCCTGCCCCACCACCTGTTCCTCCCAGCGGCGTCGTCGGGGAGAGCGGTGAGGAGGGGGTCGGCGCCGTCCCCACGGGACTCGCCGAGGACACTGGCGCCAGAACCGACCGGGCGGGGACCGCCACGGTGCCCGCAGTGCCGCCTCCTTGGCGCAGCTCGCGCAGTGCCGCCCGGGCCACCGCGTGGGCGGCGGCTCTCATGTAGCGGTCGGTTCCCGCGGTGACGGGGGCCTCCGCAGAGGCTATCTCCCGGGCGGGCCAGGCACAGGTGGTGGGGTCGGTGACGTCGTGGGAACGCGGGAGGTCGTTGAGGTCACTCATCCGTCCCATTGTCCTCCGCTCTGCTCTCCTCGCCCCTCCAACGCGGCTTTGAGACAGGCAGTTTCACACAACGGGACTCACCCGGTGGCTGCCGGTCCAGGTCGGCCGCCGTCGGGCAGGCAGCAAGAAGTTGTCCTTTCTAGAACTAGGTGGCGCGTTCACCCCTCGCCGTCCCCGTTCACCCGGCACAATGGCCGAGTGATTCGCGCTGTAGGGACCGATCTGGTTGATATCCCCCGCCTCGAAGGCTACATGGACCGGGTACCCGGCCTGCGCGAGCGGCTCTTCACCCCCGCCGAGCTGGCCGCCTGCCAGAAGCGGGCAGCCTCCCTCGGGGCGCGCCTGGCGGCCAAGGAGGCGGTTCTCAAAGCCCTGGGGTCGGCTCACGCCGAACTCGGGCTGGACGCGCCCCAGGGGTGGGAGTACCAGGACATCGAGGTGACCTCGATGCCCGGCACGCCGCCGCGCCTGCGCCTGACCGGGGCGGCCGCGATGGCCGCGCGCCAGGCCGGCATCGGCCACTGGCACCTCTCCCTGGCCCACGACGGCGGTATGGCCCAGGCCTTCGTCGTCGCCCAGGCCGACCACGTCGACAATGACGACGACCTGGCCCTGTCCTCCCAGCGCTCACAGGCCCGCACGAAGCAGCAGATCAGGTCCCTTCGCCCCGCCCTGTAGACGACGGCGCCGAGCCCGGGATACGGGCTCGGCGCCGTTGAGGGTCGAGTCGACGTCTCGGCGTCGGCCCTACTCGACGGTGACGGACTTGGCCAGGTTGCGCGGCTGGTCGATGTCCAGCCCCTTGGCACCGGCCAGCGCCGCGGCGAAGATCTGCAGCGGCACCACGGTCAGCAGCGGCCACAGGATCGTGGGGGTGACGGGCACCCGGATGATGTGGTCGGCGAAGGGCTCGACGTCGGTATCCCCCTCCTCCGCGATGACGATGGTGCGCGCGCCGCGGGCCCGGATCTCCTGGATGTTGGAGATGACCTTGTCGTGCAGGACGGGGCGGCGCGGGGTGGGCACGATGACGAAGACCGGCAGCCCCTCCTCGATGAGCGCGATCGGGCCGTGCTTGAGCTCGCCGGCGGCGAAGCCCTCCGCGTGGACGTAGGCGAGCTCCTTGAGCTTGAGCGCCCCTTCCAGCGCCACCGGGAAGCCGACGTGGCGGCCCAGGAACAGGAAAGAGGACTTGTCCGCCAGCGCGGTGCCCAGCTCACGCACCCTGGCCTCCTGGTGGTCCAGGACGTGCTGGATGCGGTCCGGCATGGCGGCGAGGTTGTCCAGGTACTCGGCGACCTCGTCGGGCCACTTGTTGCCGCGCAGCTGGGCCAGGTAGAGCCCCAGCAGGTAGCAGGCGGTGATCTGGGCGAGGAAGGCCTTGGTGGAGGCCACGGCGACCTCCGGGCCGGCGTGGGTGTAGAGGACGGCGTCTGCCTCGCGGGCGATGGTCGAGCCGTAGGTGTTGACGATGGCCAGGACCTTGCTGCCCTGCTCACGGGCGTGGCGCACGGCCTGGATGGTGTCCATGGTCTCGCCGGACTGGGAGATCGCCACGGTCAGGGTCTTCTCGCTGACGACCGGGTCGCGGTAGCGGAACTCGTGGGCGAGCTCGACCTCCACGGGGATGCGGCACCAGTGCTCGATGGCGTACTTGGCGACGTGCCCGGCGTAGGCGGCGGTGCCGCAGGCGATGACGATGATCTTGTCGACGCTGCGCAGGACGGCGGGGTCGATGCGCATCTCGTCGAGCTGGAGCTCACCGCGCTCGTCGACGCGGCCGCGCAGGGTGTCGGCCACGGCGGTGGGCTGCTCGTGAATCTCCTTGTCCATGAAGGTGTCGTAGCCGCCCTTGACGGCGGCGGAGGCATCCCAGGAGACCTCCCAGGTCTTGGGCTCGACGGCCTTGCCGTCCTGGTCCCAGACGTGGACGGCGTCGGCGGTCAGCAGGAGGACCTGGTCGTCGTCGACCTCGGCGGCCTTCTTGGTGAAGGCGACGAAGGCGGCCACGTCGCTGCCCAGGAAGTTCTCCCCCTCACCCAGGCCGATGACCAGGGGGCTGGAGCGGCGGGCGGCGACGATCGCCGCGGGGGCCAGGGCGGTGACGGCCAACAGCGCGAAGGTGCCCTCGAGGCGGGCGGTGACGGCCTGCATCGAGGCGACCAGGAGGTCAGCGACCCGGGCCGGGTCGGAGGCGGCAGCCGGGTCCTGGCGCAGACGGGAGGTGAAGTCGATGTCCAGGACGTGGGCGACGACCTCGGTGTCGGTGTCCGAGAGGAGCTCGCGCCCGGCGGCCTCGACCTCCTCGCGCAGCGGGCGGAAGTTCTCGATAATTCCGTTGTGAACCACGGCGAGATGGCCGGCGCGGTGGGGGTGGGCGTTGGCCGTCGTCGGGCCGCCGTGGGTGGCCCAGCGGGTGTGGCCGATGCCCGCGGTGGCAGGAGCCGGCGGGGTGGCCTCCAGGATGGCGCGCAGGCCCGAGAGCTTGCCCGCCTCCTTGACGACATCCAGGCCGGAGGGACCCACCAACGCGACGCCCGCAGAGTCGTAGCCGCGGTACTCCAGACGGCCGAGGCCATCCATCAGAACGGTCAGGGAACGGGAGGAACCAGTTTCACTCGGAGGGCCGACGTGGCCGACAATTCCACACATGCTCCGATCGAATCATGCCGGCGCGGCGTTGACAACGAGCGCAGGGACACGTCGATGTGATCTCGATGTGATCTCCGTGCGACCTCGATTCCCCGCCAACACCCCGACGAGCCCCATTCGTTCCCCGGGGATCGTCCGCCGCGCCTTGTCATTTGCGACACTGTGTCAGTGACATCCGAGCTGAGCGACCCGAGTGACCTGGGCTTCCCGTGCGCCTCGCCCTACATCGAGCTGGACCGGGACCAGTGGTCCGCCCTGGCGTCCTCGGCGCCACTGCCGCTGACCCAGGCCGATGTCGAGAAGCTGCGAGGACTGGGCGATCCCATCGACCTGGCTGAGGTCGACGCCGTCTACCGGCCCCTGACCGCGCTGCTGGAGGACTACATCACCACCTCGCGGGAGCGGGCGCACCGCACTGGCGCCTTTCTGGGGGTGAGGGAGCCGCCCACGCCTTTCGTCGTCGCGGTGGCCGGGTCGGTCGCCGTGGGCAAGTCGACGACGGCGCGCCTCATCGCCCACCTGCTCGCCCGCTTCCCGGACACGCCCCGGGTGGACCTGGTGACCACCGACGGCTTTCTGCTGCCCAACCGGGTCCTTGAGGAGCGCGGACTCATGGCCCGCAAGGGATTCCCCGAGTCCTACGACCGTCGCGCGCTGCTGGAGTTCGTGGCGGCGGTGAAGTCCGGCAGCGAGTGTGTCCGGGCGCCCGTCTACTCGCACACGGTCTACGACATCGTCCCGGACCGGCACGTGACGGTGGAGCGTCCCGACATCCTCGTGCTGGAGGGGCTCAACGTGCTCCAGCCCGCCCCGCGGGGGTCGCGGCCGGGGGCCTCGGCGCTGGCGGTGAGCGACTTCATCGACTTCTCGATCTACGTCGACGCCGACCCCGGCGACATCCGCCGCTGGTACCTGGACCGGTTCCTCACCCTCAAGCACACGGCCTTCACCCAGCCGGGCTCGTACTTCCGGCGCTTCGCCGAGATCCCCGACGACGTGGCCCTGGCCGGGGCCAGCGAGATCTGGGAGAGCGTCAACCTGGTCAACCTGCGCGAGAACATCGCCCCCACCCGGGGGCGGGCCACCCTGGTCCTGACCAAGGACGCCGAGCACCGCATGAGCCGGGTCCTGCTGCGCAAGTCCTGATTCCTCCTCGCGCTGAGACTCCAGTGGGGTGAGCTGCCTGGGGTGAAGTCATCCGCCGGTTCACCGGACATAGCGGGCCTGGTCGCCCGCAGCCGCCTTGCCGGCCTTGGGCGTGCACTGCACGAGGGTCGGGTGCTACTGCGGGAGGGTTGGGTGTACTCCAGGTAGGTAGGACCTTCGTGCAGTGCGCACAACCCCTGGCCAGTAGATCCCCACCCTCGTGGAGTAGACCGCACCAGAAGAGGGGCATGCCCGAACCGGCATCAAGCATGCGCCGTCAGCAACCCGAAGAGGGGCCAAGGACGTCCTTCGGCGACAAAGCCCCAGACCGTTCTCGTGGTAACGAAGCAAAACCGCATGATCCAAGTCTCGTTCACGCGATCTGGGGTTCGAACGTCCCTTTGTCACCGATGTGGACACCAACAGGCCGATTCCCCGAAGAGTCCAGTGCAGCACCCAGCGTTAACACCGTGGCGTCGGCACCGATTTTGATTTTCAGAAAACACTCCCACCCCACTCCTGCAACAAGGTTAACGAAGATCATCGACAGCCTTGATAAAAACCTCAGGTTGTTCAGAATGAATATCATGACCGCTTTTAACGTTGTCAACTAGAGTGCCACGAGAGAGAAGCGAGTGGACACGCGACGCATCACGATCATCCATAGCACCGAGCAGCACCCCACGACCATCATAGTAGCCCTGCATATTTGATGGATGAGCAGCATGTAAAATAATTGACGGACAGCGAACAGACTTCAGTGTTTCCGCCTGATTAAAACCAGCAAACCACGAGAAATTATAGAAGGTCTCACCAAATCGTAAGTCATAGGCGCCCGTACCATCCTGCAAGTTAGCCGTCAAGTCGAAGAACTCATTGACATGCAGCTCAGGAGGATAATACCAAAGGCGCGGTATTTCGCCAGGGTGGCGCCTCATGTAATCGAGGGCAGGACGCTTAACAAACACATCAAAGTTCTTTTGCCCAAGAACTTGCGCAAGATAGGTGTGCTCAAGCGAGTAGCGGGTGAAATTTCGTTCACCGCTTCGCAAAAAACGATGCATATCGCGAAACCCGAGCCAAGCAAATGTCTTCTCAGCCCTTCCAGGTTCAGTCGCAAAGAATGGCGCATCCTCAATCAACAAACCAGTGACAAGCTGCGGAGCCCTGGCGGCAACGATAGTCGCCAACAGACCTCCCGAAGAGTGACCGGAGATCAAGACTGGAGACTTGACAACATGCTGGATAAACCACACGAAATCAATCGCATTCTTGATCGCCGTATAATCTGCCGGATTTTTACTCGATCCACCATGGCCATAACAGTCGACCGCAAACACGTGATAGCGTTGAGATAGCTCCCCGAGCACCGCACTATAGTCCCTCCACGTTGTTTGCTGGCCGTGGACCAACATGAGCGGCGAACCATTGGCAGGCCCTTCACCATAGTGAATGACTGAACCGCTCGGCAGCGTTACCTGCCTTTCGACAAAACCAGCACGACGAACAACCGTTTCAGCAGCCCGATCATAGGTCATATTTCGATGAGCATAATAAGTCACGCCTCCCCCGAGCAAGCCAAGCACGGCGCAAATGATTATCAGCACGCGCACCCTCTTTCGCTTAGTTTTCAGTATTGTCATGTGCCGCACGATGATCTCCCTCCACGTGACGAGCAGCCTGCACAAAGAACTGCGCATCCATCAAAGCGAGCCCCTGATCGATGTCGCCGATAAGTAGGAGCTCGTCGCCAGGCTTAATGTTGAATACTTTTCTGGCGCGCACTGGAAGCGTGAGTCTCCCATCCTGATCGATCACAACGGTGCCAAATATGTATTTGCCGGGGCGATCAAGCATGGAAACAAATGAAGTGTCGCCGTTGACAAGATCGTCGATCGCAACATCGAACGCCTGCGCTAGCCGAATACATGAGGAAATGTCGGGATTACCACCCGGAGCCTCCCACTTGGCAATGGTCTGCCGAGAGACGCCAACCTTGTTTGCCAATGCTTCCTGAGTCCAGCGATGCTTTTTACGCAAGGCGGCGATGTTACTACTAATCATAAATGAATGATAAAACGACACACCATGGGCGTCAATCAAACAAAACAGACACGACGAGGTTTACATGTTAAAAATAGTGGCATCCACGCCTGTTTGAATCACACCAGAACCCGCCCTTCACCGGTCCTGATCTGATGACCTTCCCGGGGCGGGCAGCCCTGGTCCTGGCCAAGGACGCCGAGCACCGCGTGAGCCGGGTCCTGCGGCGCAGGTCCTGAGCGGACCTTGAGCACCAGACACTGAAACCGGTCTGAAACCGGAGGGCCACAGGCTCACGGTCATGACAACGCAGGCAACACCTACAGCTCCCATGAATGTCCTTGTCGTCGGTCTGGGGGTGATCGGGACGACGTACGGATACCTCTTTCAGAAGGCTGGTCACCACGTCGAGCACCTGGTGCGACAAAGCAGCACGAGGGCCTCAGTCAGCTCACTCGAGGTCGAGATCCTCGATGGCAGGACTGACCCGAAAGGCTCGCTGACCCGTGACCAGTACACCGTTCACCACCAGAGACGCACCAGCTACGACCTCATCGTGGTCTCAGTGCCGCAGGGCAGGATCGCCGAGGTGATGGCCGACCTCCGCACAAACGGGATCGAGGGACCCGTGCTTCTGTTCTGCGGGTTCTGGGGAGAGCGCGAGGAGCTCGACCGTTTGATGGCCGGCCGCGACGTCCTCCTGGGGTACCCGGTGGCGGGCGGGAGCATCACGGGGGAACAGCTCACCTGCTGCGTCTTCGCCCACATCATGCTGGAGCGGCAAGACAGAGCCCGTTTCCCGGGCTACGAGAGGGTGGAGGCGCTGTTCGGCTCCTGCGGTGTCGGCTTCGAGCGCCCCCATGACATGCTCGAGTGGATCTGGCTGCATATGGCGATCAACGCCGGCGTCGGTGCCGTGGCAGCAATGTACGGCGACGTCGAGGACACGACGCGCGCCGCCGAGCAGCTCATGGGCTCTACCAGGATGCTCGCCCGGGTGGTCAAGGCGATCCGGGAAACATCGAGGATCGTGGCCTCGCGCGGCGTCGATCTGAGGCGCTACCGCGGCGAGATGCTCGCCTACCGGCTGCCGACCGCCGTGTCCGCGCCCCTCATGAAGCGGATGTTCGCCAGGAATCTTCTCACCCGACGGATCATGACGCTGCATGGCAACACCGCTGACCTGTTGTTCGTGTGCCGGACCGTCTACGAGCAGGGCCGGACCAACGGGATCTCTGCGCCCATCTTCTACAAGAGCTACGAAGCGG
The DNA here is from genome assembly GCF_031296635.1 of Actinomyces acetigenes. Classification (NCBI taxonomy): domain Bacteria; kingdom Bacillati; phylum Actinomycetota; class Actinomycetes; order Actinomycetales; family Actinomycetaceae; genus Actinomyces; species Actinomyces acetigenes. The sequence goes on along the minus strand of NZ_JASPFC010000001.1, from coordinate 67,535 downwards.
CCCGTGACAAGGCCGCCCACCGTGATCAGCACCTACCTGACATGGTCCGTGAGCGGAACGAAACGGCGTGAAACCGGACGGTGTCGCGCTGAAGCCGCTGTGAAACCGACGGGGTCCAGCCTTGGCGGCATGGCAACACGAACAGTAAGCGAATCACCCTCACCGGGCGAGACACCGGCCATCAGGACCGATGGCCTGACCCGCACTTTCGGCTCCTTCACCGCCGTTGACGGCCTCGACCTGGAGATCCCCACCGGCATCGTCTACGGCCTGCTCGGCCCCAACGGTGCCGGCAAGTCGACGGCGCTGCGCATGATCACCACCCTGCTGGCGCCCACTCGCGGTCAGGCAATGGTCCTGGGGCACGACGTCGTCCGCGAGCGCCATGCGGTGCGCAGTCTCATCGGGGTGACGGGCCAGTACGCCAGCGTCGACGAGACGCTCACCGGGGTGGAGAACCTGCGACTCTTCGGGTGCCTTCTGGGTCTTGGCCGGCGCCGGGCGCGTGAGCGGGCCGACGAGCTGCTGGCCGCCTTCAGTCTCACTGAGGCCGGTGGCAAGCGGGTCAGCGGATACTCCGGTGGGATGCGGCGCCGACTGGACCTGGCGGTCTCGCTCATCTCCCGTCCCCCGCTCGTCTTCCTCGACGAGCCCACCACAGGCCTGGACCCGCGCACGCGCGAGCAGATGTGGGACGTCATCCGCTCCCTGGTGGAAGGCGGCTCCACGATCCTGCTGACCACCCAGTACCTGGAGGAGGCCGACCGCCTGGCTCACCGGGTCGGCATCATCGATGCCGGACGGCTCATCGCCGAGGGCACACCCGATGAGCTCAAGGACCGGGTGGGCAGCAGCTCCCTCGTGCTAACGCCAGCGACCCCCGAGGACCAGGCAGCCACCGCCGCCATCATCGAGCGGGTGACCGGTCACGCCCCGGCGACCGTCGATCAGGGCACCCACTTGCAGGCGCCGCTGAACAATGCGTCGGTGGCCACCGAGGTACTCGTGGCCCTGCGCGACGCCGGCCTGTCCCCCAGAACCGTCTCGGTGGACCGCCCCAGCATGGACTCGGTCTTCATGGCCCTGACCGGGCAGCCAGGGCGACACGACGACGCGGCCTCGCCCGCTTCCCCATCCGCCCGTCCTTCAGAAGTCAAGGAGCAGTCATGACCGTCCCAGCAGCCACAACCACATCGACCAGCACCTCCCTGTCCTCCGGCGTCTCGCGTTTCAGCGAGGCCAGACTCGTCCCGGACACCCTGGCCATGGCCTGGCGCTCACTCATCACCATGGTGCGCAACTTTGGGGAGTCCTTCGATGTTCTTCTCCAACCGATCATGTTCACCGTCATGTTCGGCGAGCTCTTCGGCGGCGCCATTGCCGGGGACGTCAAGGCCTACCTACCCACGATTGTCCCCGGGCTCGTCATCATGAACGCGCTGACCACGAGCCAGAGCGTGGGCGTGGACCTGCGCGAGGACATGGACAAGGGGGTCTTCGACCGCTTCCGCGCCATGCCGATGTCGCGGGTCGCTCCCGTCCTGGGCCCCATGGTCTCCGACGTGCTGCGCTACCTCATCTGCACCTCGCTGACCGCGCTCACCGGCTACGTCCTGGGCTACCGACCTGAGAACGGCTGGTCAGGCACGCTCGGCGCCATCGCTCTGGCGACGGGCTGCGCCTGGGCCATCGCCTGGATCTTCCTGCTGCTGGGAACGGTCTTCTCCTCGGCCCAGGCGGTCACCTCCTTCTCGGTGATCATCATGTTCCCGCTGACCTTCCTGTCCAACGCCATGGTGCCCACCTCGACGCTGCCGGGATGGCTCAAGGTCTTCGTGCGCAACAACCCGGTCTCACACATCGTGGACGGGTGCCGCTATCTGCTGGACGGAACGGCGGGCTCGGCCGGGGACGTGCGTGCCGCGATCATCGGCTCGCTGCTGGTCCTGGCCATCATGGCTCCCCTGACGGTCTTCCGCTACCAGCGGCGCAACGCCTGAGCAGTACGTCGAGGACTCAGCCGACCTCGCCCGCCAGACGGCCGGCGAGGTCGGCCGCGTGAGCCACGAGCTCGCTGCGGTCCAGACCCCGGATCCTCTCCTCGACCTGACCCAGCGCCGGTGCGTCGAGCTGCTCGGTGCGGGTGCGCAGGTAGTCGTGGGAGAGCAGACGGTAAGTCTGATTAGTACCCACGGCCAGGGCAGTGGCGACCAGCTCGGCCCCCACTGCCCGTCGTTGGGAGCCGGGCTCCGCGGCTGCTGCTGCGGACAGACCGACAGCTGCGGCGAAGCCCATGATCGTGGGGATGTCACGCTGCCGCGGAGCGGGGTCGGACAGGATGTCACGCAGCAGCGAGGTGGCTCGGGCGCGGATGGCTCCAGCATCGAGCTCGACGGCGTCGTCGGGGCTGAGCTCGACGTCAGTGACCAGGCACATACCCAAGTTGTAGAGCTCCCACTGGGAGCCGGCCCCCAGGATGGATCGCCAGTGCCTGGCGTAGTGCAGGCTCACGCGCTGGATGAGGGCGGCGGTGCGCACGTTCCCGCGGGTGAGCTCCAGCTCGCCGCGCACGGAGCGGAGGATGAAGCGTATAGTTTCCGGCAGGTCGACGGACTCGAGCCTCTCCAGCAGCTCGGTTGCAGTCTCAGGGCGCGGATCGAGGTAGACCGTGCAGTAGGCGTCCCCCCACTGCAGCGTCGTGCGGAAGAACTCGCCCCAGCTGGGCAGGACCCGCTCCAGGAGCACCTGGGCGCGCGAGCAGGCGTCAATGACCTGGTTGTAACGCCCCAGGGACATGAGCACCTGCAGGCGGTGGAGGTGGAGCTCAAGCAGGTGAATGCCGGCCAGGTCGTGACTGTGGAGTCGCCCCAGCAGGGCCTCGATGGTCTCCAGGGAGGTCTGAGGGTCACCATCGTCCTCCTGCTGGGCGGCCAGACAGCGGGTCGCCGCCCAGGCGACCCAGGGGTCGGCGTCGTCTGCCAGCTCGGGCCACTGCTCGTCGCCCGCACGCAGGAAGCGCCGCACCCGGGCGAAGGTGCCCTCGCCGTCGAAGGACGCAGGCAGACGTGAGCGGACCTGTGCGGGCACGTGGCTCAGGAGCCCGAAGAGGGTGACGCACAGGGCTAAGACGCTTAGGCCTGCCTCGTTGCCGCGCGGGTCCTGGGCCGGTTGGACGGCGGGACCGATGAGGCGCGCACCGTAGTCGGCGATGCGCTCATAGCTCCAGGTAACACTCCACAGGCGCATGAGTGCGGCGCCGATGAGGCAGATCGCGTCGCGCAGCTCCGCCGGCAGGCGATCCGAGCCGTGGCCGTCGGCCTGCGCCAGGAGCCGGTCGAGCTGCTGAAGGATGACGGCCTCATTGTCGGCGACCTGCTGGAAGAGACGGTCGTGGTGGCGCGCCTCAGGGTGACTGGCATCGCCGAAGTCTCCGGAGTCCACGGGAAAGCGGATCTGGGAGCACAGGTCCACCGCCCACTGGTGCAGGGCTGCGCGAGCCTCGGCCTCGTCGCCGGAGGCGGACAGCTGCGCCAGGGCGAAGTCGCGGACGGTGACAAGCATGTGGAAACGGGGCAGGCCGTGGTCGCGCACCACGAGCAGGGAGTGGGAGACCAGGGCGTCGAGGAGGTCGGCGGCCTGCTCACCGATGAGCGCCTCCGCGGGCAGGAGGGTGAAGCCGTCGGCGAGCAGGGCCAGCCGGGCCAGGGCGCGACGCTCGGCGGCGTCGAGCAGGTTCCAGGACCACTCGATGACCGCCCTCAGAGTGCGTTGACGGGCCGGGGCGTCGCGGGCGGCGGTGAGCAGATCGGGTCTGCCGGGCAGCCGCTCGGCGATCTGGCCGACCGACAGGCTGCGGGTGCGTGCGGCGGCCAGCTCGATGGCCAGGGGGATGCCCTCCAACCGGCTCAGGAGCTCACCCAGGTCATCATCGTCAATGACCTGGCCGGGGCGAGCGGCCAGAGCGCGAGCGCGGAAGAGCTCGGCGGACGAGGCCGCATCGAGAGCCTCAAGACGGTGGACGTGCTCCGCGGCCAGGTCGAGGGGGCGGCGCGAGGTCGCCAGGACACGCAGGTCGGGGCAGGCGCCCAGGAGCGGCCCGACGAGGTCGGCGACCTGGTCAGCCAGGTGCTCGCAGTTGTCCAGCACCAGGACGGTTCCGGGCTGGGAGAGGGCGGCGGCCAGATCGCGGCGTGGGTCGCCGTTGACGACCGCGGAACCTCCGACGGCGTCGAGCAGGACTTTGGTCAGATCGGCCCCGGGCAGCACCTCGGCGAGGGCGACGACGTAGACGGCGGGGCGGCGGCTGCGGGCCGCCACCACCTGAGCCAGGGTCGTCTTGCCGACTCCGCCGGGGCCGGTGATCGTCACCAGATGGTGGGTGCTCAAGGTCTTGAGAACACCGGTCACATCCGCCTCGCGCCCCAGGAAGTGCTCGGGCTCGGGCTCCAGGCCGTGGCGCACGGGGTTTTCGGCGGCCAGGACGGCCTCGTGGGCGGCGCGCATGGCGGGGCCGGGCACGGCTCCCAGCTCGCGCAGCCGACGGCGGTACTGCTCGTAGATCCTCAGGGCCGCAGCGGGTGAGCGCGCCCAGGACTCGGCGCGCACGAGGGCGGCCAGGACGGTCTCGTCGCCGCCATCGCGCTGGGCGGCCTCGCGCAGCAGGTCCGCGGCCTGCTCGTGCTCACCGGTGGCCTCCAGGGCGAGTCCCCGGTCGCGGCGGGCCCCCTCGGTCAGGGCTGCGGCCCGCTCCCGCAGGAGGACCACAGGGGCGTCTCCCGCTCCACCGTTGTCATCGGCTTCGTCGGGAACAGGCACTGGTGGCAGGGAGTCGGTGAGATCGAGGACCTGCTCCCACTGGCCGGCGGCGGCGCAGGCCCGGGCCCGGTGCGCCCTGCCCGACAGGTCCCGGACATCGACCTCCGCCTCCGCCAGCTCCAGCCGGTACCCGTCGCCGCTGCGCTCGACGACGCCCTCCCCCACGACGGCGCGCAGCCGGGAGACGACGACGTGCAGCGCCCGCAGGGGTCGGGCTGGGACGTCCTCGGGCCACAGGGCCTCGATGAGGGCGTTGTCGCTCACCCTGGCGTCCTGGCTGCCGGCGAGCACGGCGAGCAGGTCAAGGCTCCTCCCGCTCAGGGCCCTGCCATGCCAGGTTGGCGGCTCCGTCAGGAGAGTCAGGCGGTACGGGGAGGTCACGGGTCCATTGTCCCCCATCGCCCTGAGGCGGTGTTCCACATGCAGGGGCTGGTCGCGAGGCCGGCCACCGTACTGGTGGCGCCAGCCGCGACCGGCCCCGAGGTCCGCAGGTGAGACTCAGGTGCTAGGAAGCAGCAAAGGCTTGAGACGACATGTGCCTGAGCAGGGCAGACACATCCGGGACATCATCGTGAGGACCATCGTCAGAAAGAGTAAAACGTTGAGCCTTCATCGTATCCATGACAGCGCCGATGGACGATGTGTGGCCCTGAGGTCCGGCCCCGAGCGTCACCCCTTCGGCAGCACACCAACCTTCGGGGGCCTGCTTTGAAGGCATCTCCCACCTGAAAAAGCCGAAGCGCTTGCTGCCCTGACGATCGGGGAAGAACACGGCGACTATCGTGTCGGCACCGTGGTCGAGGTGATCGGCGATCACGGAGCCGATGGGCTCGGACTCAGGGACCGCAAGGATCCTGGTGTCATTGAGGTAGTGGTTGCGCCTGAACAGCTCCCGCCCCTGAGTCGTACCGAGGAAGAGCCCCACAGCGCGCGCCGCATCACGCCGCGTCGTCTTGGTGTCACTCATCTCTGCCAGCTCCTGAAGTGCTGTTCCATCCAGTCGATTACCTGCCTGTATGACTCGTCGTAAGACGCTCCCAGTATGGCATGGTCGTTTTGTTAGACGCTGTATCCCAACGGTTATATCAAAAGTAGATCGGCAATAACATTGAGGCTGAGGCATATACGTTGACCACTACACGGCCACGCCATGCACCTGCAGTCCCAGAACCTTCAGTGCCCTGTGCCCCGCCCATAGGTTCTGGGCGGGGCACATAGATCGGGCATGATGCCTTCTGAAGGCAGGGGAAGGAAACCGCCGTCAGCTCACAGGCTGAGGTTGTTCTTGACGGTGTCGGCCAGGGAGCGGGCCACGCGGTCGGCCTCCTCCTGGGTGGCGGCCTCGACCATGACGCGCACGAGCGGCTCGGTGCCCGAGGGGCGCAGCAGGACCCTACCGGTCTCGCCCAGGTCCTTCTCCGCGGAGGCCACGGCGTCCTGCACGGCCTTGTTGGTGCTGGCGGCGCCCTTGTCGACGTTCTTGACGTTGATGAGGGTCTGGGGCAGGCGGGTGACGATGCTGGCCAGCTCGGCCAGCGTCTTGCCGGTGCGCTTGACGCGCGCGGCCACGTGCAGGGAGGTGAGCACGCCGTCACCGGTGGTGGCGTGGACGGTGTCGATGACGTGCCCGGACTGCTCGCCGCCCAGGGTGTAGCCGCCCTGGAGCATCCGCTCGAGCACGTAGCGGTCGCCCACGCCGGTCTGGACGGTGCGGATGCCGTGCTCGCGCATGGCCAGGATGAGGCCGAGGTTGCTCATGACGGTGACGACGAGCGTGTCGGAGCCGAGGGTGCCGTCGGCCTTCATGCCGATGGCGAGCATGCCCATGATCTGGTCACCGTCGACGAGCTGGCCGTCGGCGTCCACGGCCAGGCAGCGGTCGGCGTCACCGTCGTAGGCCACACCCATGTCCGCTCCCACCGCCTTGACGTAGTTCTGCAGCTGCTCGGGGTGGGTGGAGCCGCAGTTGTCGTTGATGTTGAGGCCGTCCGGGGAGGCGTTGATGACGATGACCTCGGCGCCGGCGGCCCGCAGCGCGGCAGGACCCACGACGGAGGCGGCACCGTTGGAGGCGTCGACGACGATGCGCAGCCCGGACAGGTCGGTGGCAGCGGAGTCGACGAGGTGGTTGATGTAGTTCTGGTCGGCGACGGTCTCACCCTTGATGACGCGACCGACGTCGGCGCCGGTGGGGCGGTCGCTGATCTTGCCCAGGAGGGCCTCGATCTCGTCCTCGACGGCGTCGGCGAGCTTGTAGCCGCCGCGGGCGATGAACTTGATGCCGTTGTCCGGGAAGGGGTTGTGGGAGGCGGAGATCATGACGCCCAGCTCGATGTCCTGGGTGGCCGTCAGGTGGGCGATCGCCGGGGTGGGCAGGACGCCCACGCGGGTGACGTCGATGCCGGAGGAGGCCAGGCCCGCGCTGATGGCGTGGTCGAGGAACTCTCCGGAGGCGCGGGTGTCGCGGCCCACGATGGCCCGGGGGCGGCCTCTGCGTGAGCTGCGTGCGGCGGAAGTGTCCTTGGTCAGGACGCGGGCCGCGGCCTCACCGAGCTGCACGGCCAGGGTCGGCGTGAGCAGGTCGTTGGCCAGGCCGCGTACGCCGTCGGTTCCGAAGAGACGAGCCATGGAAATCCTCCTGAGGGGTGACGAAACAGCACCATCCTGCCACGGAGCGCCGAACATCGGGGCCCAACCTTCGGCCAGCGCACAAGGTCTGATGTCCTGCGGTGGCGCGCAGCCGGCGACGCGCGCCCGAGATGACGCCCTTCACCTGAGAGCATCGGCTTCATGCCGGCTGCGTATCGACTTTGGCGCCGCCGCCCGGGAGGCTCTCCGCCGCCCCTGACACATGACGACGGCGGCCGCCCCGGGAAGGGGACGGCCGCCGTCGTAGGCAAGCGGAGCGGAGGCCCGGCCGGTTCGGCCAGAACCTGGCCCGATCAGCGCTTGGAGTACTGGGGGGCGCGACGGGCCTTGTGCAGACCGGCCTTCTTGCGCTCCACGATGCGCGAGTCGCGAGTGAGGAAACCGGCCTTCTTCAGGGTGGCGCGGTTGGCCTCACGGTCGATCTCGTTGAGCGCGCGGGCGATGCCCAGGCGCAGGGCGCCGGCCTGGCCGGAGACGCCACCGCCGTTGATGCGGGCGACGACGTCGAAACGGCCCTCGAGGTCCAGGATGGTGAAGGGGGCGCGCACGAGCTGCTGGTGCAGCTTGTTGGGGAAGTAGTCCTCCAGGGAGCGGCCGTTGAGCGTCCACTGGCCGGTGCCGGGAACGAGGCGCACGCGAGCGACGGCCTCCTTGCGGCGACCCAGGCCGGAGCCGGGGGCGGTGATGGACTGGCCGCGACCAGGAGCGGACTCCTCGGTCTCGGTGGTGTAGCTGGAGGGGGCGTTCTCCTCGTCCAGCGCGTCAATGTCGACAGTGGTCTCAGCCACGATATGTCCTTTGCTTGTCGCGGGGTGCCGAGCGCTGGAGCGCTTACTGGGCGACCTGGGTGATCTCGAACGTCTTCGGGCTCTGGGAGGCGTGCGGGTGCTCGGCACCTGCGTAGACCTTGAGCTTCTTGAGCTGGGCGCGACCGAGCTTGGTGTGGGGAACCATGCCCTTGATGGCCTTCTCGACGGCGCGCTCGGGGCGGGTGGCCAGCAGCTCGCGGTAGGAGACGGCGGTCAGACCACCCGGGTGGCCGGAGTGGCGGTAGGCGAACTTCTTATCAGCCTTGCCATTGGTAAGAGCCACCTTGTCGGCATTGATGATGACGACGTAGTCGCCACAGTCCTCGTTGGGGGCGAACTGGGGCTTGTGCTTCCCACGGAGCAGGGTGGCGGCCTGGGCCGCGAGTCGACCCAGGACGACGTCGGTGGCGTCAATGACGTACCAGTTCTTCTCGACGTCGCCGGGCTTCGGTGTATACGTGCGCACGGGCGTTGCCTTCGTTTCTCTTGGCGAGTGGGCACGCCGAAGCGCGGTGAAGCGTTCGCGGTTCGGCGAGACCACCATGGTCAGGTGAGTGGTCGGAGCACAGGCGACCCGGGGCGAGTGGGACGGCACCGCGGACACGCACACGTGTGCTGCACGACGATTGCCAACAGTACCGGGCGCCCCACGGGAGGGTCAAAAGGTGCGGCTGCCCAGTTCCGTGAATCGCACCACGCGACCAGGTGGGCTCCTGGCCGCGGGTCAGCAGCTCAGATGCCGGGTGGTGCGGGCGCGCTCGGCCTGGGCGGCGAGCTCGTCGTCGGCCGGGTAGGTGATCTCCTCCAGGGTCAGCCCGTGCGGCGGGGCGACGGGGGCGGCACTCTGGCGCGTGCGGGCGTCCAGGAGCTGGCGCGGCCAGGTGACCGGTTTGCGTCCCTGCCCGACGGCCAGGCCCGCCCCTACCAGGGACCGGACCATGGAGTGGCAGAAGGCGTCGGCGACGACGCTCAGGGTCACGAGCCCGGCGTCCGGCCCGGCCTGGGCCCGTCGCCACTGCAGGGTGCGCAGGGTGCGGATGGTCGTGGCACCCTGGCGGGGCTTGCAGTAGGACAGGAAGTCGTGCTCGCCGAGCAGAGGCCGGGCGCAGGCGTCCATGGCCTCGACGTCGAGCGCATCGGGCAGCCACAGGACGGTGGCGCGCCGGACGGGGTCGCGCGGGGCGGCGGCGTCGGCGATCCGGTAGGTGTAGCGGCGGCTCAGGGCGCCGAAGCGGGCGTCAAATTCCTCCGGCACGGTGCGCGCCCCGGTGACGACGACGTCGCCGGCCCCGCGCGGCGTGCGCGTCAGGCTCTCCTGGGCCTCGCGGGCCAGGACGCCCGCCACCCGGGTGAGCAGGGCGGCCTCGGGGAGGCGCCCGGAGCGTCCGGGCAGTGCGGTCCAGGCCTCGGGGCTCGTATCGAGGTGGGCCACTTGGGCGGCGGCGTGAACGCCGGCGTCGGTGCGTCCGGCCACGGTGAGGCGGACGGGCTCACGCAGCACGGTGGCCAGGGCGGAGGTGAGGACCCCCTCGACAGTGCGCAGCCCGGGCTGGGCGGCCCACCCGGAGAAGAAGGTCCCGTCGTAGGCCAGGTCGAGGCGGATGCGTGGCATGCCCCCCATTGAACCGCAACGGACTCGTGCTTCCACTAGGCTCGCGGCCGTGAGCACAACGACTCTGTCCGTGGACTGCGGAGGCGGCGGCATCAAGGCCTCGGTGCTGGACTGCGAGGGCAACATCATCTCCCGCGCCGTGCGCACCCCGACCCCCTACCCGCTTCCACCGACGAAGCTGGTGGAGACCATCGCCTCACTGGCCTCCCAGCTGCCGGGCGCGAACCGGGTGACGGTGGGGATGCCGGGCATGATCCGCCACGGGGTCGTCATCGCCACCCCGCACTACATCACCAAGGACGGCCCCCGTTCCAAGGTGCTGCCCGACCTGGTGGAGGCCTGGGCCCGCTTCGACATGGGCACCGCCATCTCCCGGGCCCTGGGCATCCCCTCCCTGGTCCTCAACGACGCCGAGGTCGCCGGGGCCGGCGTCGTCACGGGCCACGGCCTGGAGATGATCGTGACCCTGGGCACGGGCCTGGGCAACGCCGTCTTCGACAACGGGGTCCTGGCCCCGCACGTGGAGGTCTCCCAGGGGCCGGTGCGCTGGGGACTGACCTATGACGACTACATCGGCGAGCACGAGCGCCTGCGCCTGGGCGACGCGCACTGGTCGCGTCGGGTGCGCCGCGTCGTCGACGCCCTGCGCCCCATGTACCTGTGGGACCGCCTCTACCTGGGTGGCGGCAACTCGCGGCGGATCACGGCGACCCAGCTGGCCAGGATCGGCGACGACGTCGTCGTGGTCCCCAACGAGGCCGGCATGACCGGAGGCGCCCGCTGCTGGGACATGGCCCGTCCCTGAACTCCGTTATTCCGTCCACCGCCGGGGCCTCCCCCACGGGAGGCCGGGCGCCTCTGCGGCGCGCACCGCCGCCCATTTCTCCGGTTCAGCGCCAACAGTCCCTTGCCCAGGGGCGCATCACCTTCTATCTTGCCGATAAGTTTTGCGACGTGCCCATGGTGGCACCCTCATCGTGCAAGGAGGCACTATGCGTATCGGAGTCCCCTGTGAGCCGGCCGATCAGCCGCGTGCCGCTGCGAGCCCGCAGACGGTGGAGCGGATGATCCGCCTGGGCTACGAGGTCCTGGTCGAGCACGGCGCCGGGGCGCGGGCGCAGTTCCCCGACGAGGCCTATGAGGCCGCCGGGGCCCGCCTGGCCGGCGGGGCCCAGGTCTGGGGCTGCGACGTCGTGGTAAGCTCCTCGACCCCCGCCGAGGAGCACCTGGCGCTCATGAGCCGGGGCGCGGTCCTCATCTGCCGCATGGACCCGGCGCGCCGCCCCGAGCTCCTCGAGTCGCTGCGCGAGCGCGGCGTCACCGCCCTGGCCCTGGACGTGGTCCCCAGGATCTCGCGGGCGCAGTCCCTGGACGTGCTCTCCTCGCAGGCGAACCTGGCCGGCTACCGCGCCGTCATCGAGGCGGCCGCGCACCTGGGCAGGCTGTTCAGCGGGCAGGTGACCGCCGCCGGCAAGTTCCCGCCCGCCACCGTCTACGTCATCGGCGCGGGCGTGGCTGGCCTGTCCGCCATCGGGACCGCCTGCTCCCTGGGCGCGCAGGTGCGCGGCTCCGACGTGCGTCCGGAGGTCGCCGACCAGGTGCGTTCCATGGGGGCGCAGTTCGTGCCGCTGCCCAGTGCCCAGGAGGTGTCCTCCGACGGCTACGCCAAGGAGATGAGCGCCGACCAGGCGAGCGCGGCCAACGCGCTCTACGCCCAGCAGGCCGCCGAGTCCGACGTCGTCATCACCACGGCGAGCATCCCGGGCCGCCGTGCCCCGGTGCTCCTGGACCGCTCCGCGATCGAAGCCATGCGCCCCGGATCGGTCATCATCGACATGGCGGCGGCCACCGGCGGCAACACCAAGCTGACGGTGCCCGGGCAGGTGGTCACCACTGACGGAGGCGTCACCATCGTGGGGCACACGGACCTGGCCGGGATGCTGCCCGCGCAGGCGACCCAGCTCTACGGGCGCAACATCGTCAACCTGCTGGGCCTGATCACCCCCCACAAGGACGGCGCCCTCACCCTGGACCTGGACGACGAGGTGATCCGGGCCATCACGGTCACCCACGACGGCGAGCTGCTGTGGCCCCCTCCCCCGATCCAGGTGTCGGCAACCCCCGCCCCGAGCCGGCCGGAGCAGACGGCCGCCGACGACGCGGCCGCCCAGGAGACCGCCCGCGCGGCCCAGGCGCGCTCACGCTCCCGGCAGTGGCTGGGGCTGGCCGCCGCGGCGCTCGTGGCCGCGGCCCTGGTGCTGGTGACGCCGTCGGCCGCCACGAGTCACTACATCGTGCTCATGCTCTCGGTGATCCTGGGCTTTCACGTCATCTCCAACGTGACCCCGGCCCTGCACACGCCGCTGATGTCGGTGACCAACGCGATCTCGGGAATCATCCTGGTCGGGGCGATCTCGCAGGTCGGCAACCCTCATCCGCTCATCAGCGCCATCAGCCTTGCGGCGGTGGTCCTGGCCACGATCAATATCGTCGGCGGCTTCGCGGTCACCCACCGCATGCTCGCCATGTTCACGAAGGACTGAGGTGAGGAGCAGATGATGACTCACATCCTGATGCCGGCCACCTCGTCGAGCATGTTGATCGCCGCCGTACCGTCGCTGCCCTCGCCGGTGGTCCTGGCTTATATCGCCGCCGCGATCCTGTTCATCCTGGCCGCGGCCGGGCTGTCCCGCCATGAGACGGCCGTGGCCGGCAACGTGGCGGGCGCCGTCGGCATGGGCGTTGCGGTGCTGGCCGCCATCGGCCTGGCCCTGAGCAGCCACCCGGCACGCGGCGTGCTGCCCACGCTGCTGCTCATCGCCATGGGGCTGGCCCTGGGCTCGGTCATCGGGCTGGTGGTGGCCAGGCGCGTGGCCATGACCGGGATGCCCCAGCTCATCGCCGTGCTCAACGGGCTGGTGGGGCTGGCGGCCGTCCTGGTGGGCTACAACTCCTACGTCTCCCCCGACACCCTGTCCGCCTCGCTGGGGGCCTTCCACCTGGGTGAGGTCTTCCTGGGCGTGTTCGTCGGCGGGGTGACCTTCACCGGCTCGGTCCTGGCAGCCCTCAAGCTGGCCGGCCGGGTACCGGGACGGCCGCTGACGCTGCCGGGGCGCAACCTGCTCAACCTGGGGGCGCTCATCGGCTCCCTGGTCCTCATGGCGGGGTTCATGATGGCGCCGGCCGGCTCCGGAGCGGGCTGGGCCCTCCTGGCGGTGATGACGCTCATCGCGCTGGCGCTGGGTGCGCACCTGGTGCTGGCCATCGGCGGCGGAGACATGCCGGTGGTCGTCTCGATCATGAACTCCTACTCGGGGTGGGCCTCAGCCTTCACCGGCTTCATGGTGGACAACGACCTGCTCATCATCACCGGGGCACTGGTGGGATCCTCGGGGGCCTACCTGTCCTACCTCATGTGCCAGGCCATGAACCGTTCCTTCGTCTCAGTGCTGCTGGGCGGCTACGGGACCGACTCCACCAGCGCCGCCTCCAGCGGTTCCGGGCAGGAGGGCACGGTGCACGAAACCACTGCCGGCGAGGTGGCCCACCTGCTGCAGTCCGCTCGGCGCGTGGTCATCACCCCCGGCTACGGGATGGCCGTCGCCCAGGCCCAGTACCCGGTGGCCACGCTGACCGAGATGCTGCGCTCGGAGGGTGTGGAGGTCACCTTCGGCATCCACCCGGTGGCGGGCCGCCTGCCCGGGCACATGAACGTGCTGCTGGCCGAGGCGAAGGTCCCCTACGACATCGTCCTGGAGATGGATGAGGTCAACGACTCCTTCGATGAGGTCGATGTCGTCCTCATCATCGGCGCCAACGACACCGTGAACCCGGCCGCCAAGGAGCCGGGCTCCCCGATCGCGGGCATGCCGGTGCTGCACGTGTGGGAGGCCAGCCGGGTCATCGTCTTCAAGCGCTCCATGGCGACCGGCTACGCGGGGGTCAACAACCCGCTCTTCTTCCGGGAGAACAGCTCGATGCTCTTCGGCGACGCCAAGGACACGGTCGAGGCCATCATCCGCGCCCTGGAGTAGGGGACACCTGGGCCGGCCGAAGTCAGTCGGGCGCAGGCCCACGTCGGTTGGTACCTGGACAGTGAGCCGGGGCCTGCTCGGCTCAGGCCCCGGCTCACCGGGCATGGATCGGGTGTCAACACGGCCGAGGATGTCCAAATCTGTGACAAAGGGCCTCCAGAGCCCTTGGCCTCGCTGGTGAGAACTTTGGAATCATGCGGTTTCTGCTCGTCAGCATGAACTCCTCCTGAGCCTTTGTCACAGATTTGGACACCTCCGGACGATTCCACTCGGATCTGGCGGCTCGGCGTGGACCGGTGGACCGCGTCGAGGCAGCCAGCGCGTGGACCGGCAGGTAGGAGCCCCACCGCAATGGGCCGGCTCCAATCGAGGACGTGCTTTCCTGGTGAAACCCGCGCTCTGTCGAAGATGATGCGGTCAGGATGCGATCATCACGGCTCAAGGAACGGCCCCGATACGACATGTAATCCCGACCCGGGTGCGCAGCCGACCGGCCACGCCCCAGGCTGCCCCAACGGCCGAGTCAGTCGAGCCGGCCTCCTTCAAGGCACTCGACACCGTCGACACCGTCGAGCCCGGAGAGGGACTCGATGAGGTGGGCGGCGGGCCGCTGCCCGTGGAAGCGCATGACGGCGTTCATGGTGCGCCCGTGCTCGCCGCGGGTCATCTCGGTCTCCTCCAGGGTGGCCGTGAAGCCGGAGGCCGTGGCCGCCTGGAGGATCTCAGGCATGATGGCGCGGCCGACCTCGTAGTCGATGCGCACGGTCACCTCGCCGCGGCGGCGCTGCAGGCGCGAGGTGAGGGGACCCAGCAGCAGGACGACGATGTAGTCCAGCGCGACCGCCGTGGCCGCCAGGGGAATCATGCCCGCCCCGCAGGCCATACCGATGGCGGCGCTGAGCCAGACGGTCGCGGCAGTGGTCAGGCCCCGGACGGTGTCGTTGTTGACGAAGATGACCCCAGCGCCCAGGAAGCCGATGCCGGAGACGATCTGCGCGGCCACACGGCTGGGGTCCACCGCGACATCCGAGCCGGTGATCGGGGCGAAGCCGTAGGCGGACACGAGGGTGAACAGGCACGAGCCCAGTCCCACCAGGACGTGCGTCTTGACGCCGGCGTCCTTGTGGCGCAGATGGCGCTCGGCACCCAGCGTCAGGCACAGGAGGAAGGTGGCGAGCATCGCGACGACCTGAACCCCCACGTGGTTCAGGCTGAACAGCGCGTTCACACCGGCTCCCTTCCCTGTCGTCACCGTGCCTGTCCTGCCGGCAGCCGCCGGCACCCCGCCGGCCCACCGCCAGCACAGCGCCGATTCTAAAGGAGCCCCTGGCCGGGCGCGCCTTTGGTGATGTCTCCCCATCGCGGCGGCGCTCACGCACCGTTTAGCGTGAGCCCACCACCATTTCCCCAGTTCCTGAGGCTTGTCGGACGTGTCGACCTCCCCTTGCGTTGCCCCCGAGTGGGCTGCTCGCGCCGGTCGGCTGCTGGAGCTCAGTGAGCGCCTGGCCGAGTCGGGCCGTCGGGGGGAGGCGCTGGATGCCGCACGGGAGGCCTGCCAGGTTCTCCGGGGCCTGGCCCGGCTCGATTCGGGCACGTACCTGCCCGATCTCGCTGAGGGGCTCTCCGTCATGGCAGCCCGCCTGCGCGAGACCCGCCGCAGGCGTGAGGGGGTTGCGGTCTCACAGGAAACGGTCCGGATCCGACGGCGCCTGACCCGGCACGACTACGACGCCCACGCCTCCGGTCTGGCGCAGGCGCTGTGCCGCCTCGCCGTCGACCTGAGCGCTTCCGGGGATCTGCGTGACGCCCTGGCCAGCGCGCAGGAGTCCGTGGACCTCTACCGGGGCCTGAGGCGGGATGATCCCCTCGATGAGGAGACCGGGTTGGCTCAGGCTCTGGTCACGCTCGCCTGCTGTCTGAGTGAGTCCGGTCGGCCCAGCAGCGCCGTCGTCACCGCCCAGCAGGCCCTGACTGTCCTACGGCGTCTGGTCCGGACTGATCCAGAGGTGCACACGCGCCGGCTCGCGGCGGACCTGGCGCGTCTGGCTCCCAGGCTGCGCGCGGTGGGCTACGTCGATGAGGCCCTCGAGCTTGCCCGGGAGGCCGTGGGTCTCTACCGGCGCCTCGATGAGGAGGAAATCGGTTCGTGCACCGGTGATCTTGCCGGAGCCCTGGAGGTGCTGGCCGCCTGTGGGGCCTCCGTTGGGCGCCGAACCGAGGCCCTGGAGACGGCTGAGGAGGCCGCTGCGCTCTACCGGGGACTGGCCCACCGCACGCCGGCGCTCTACTCGCCGAAGGCTGCCCACGCCCTGGGGACGCTGGCTCGGCGCCTGAGCGACGCGGGTCGGCACCGTGAGGCGCTCGCCGCGGCCGAGGAGGCGGTCGACCTCGCTCGCGCTCTGGCCCACAGTGCCCCCGACACCCACCTGCCCGACCTGGCCGACACCCTCACGGTCCAGGCCGCCTGCCTGCGTGATGGCGGCAGCCTGAACCGCGCGCTGGCTGCCTCGCGGGAGGTGGTCAGCATTCGGCGCACTCTGGTGAGCAGCAGTCCCGGCACTGACACCCCGGCCCTGGCCGAGTCCCTGTACGTCCTCGCCGTCTACCTGTACACGGCCGGGCAGCTGCAGGAGTCCTTCGTGATGGCCTGGGAGGCCATCGACATTTACCGGCGGCTGGTCCGTACCAACCCGGCTCCTCATACCGCCGACCTGGCTCGGGTACTCAATATCCTCACCTTGAACCTCAGCCGGGCCGGGCGTGCGCACGAGGCCTTGGCTGCGGTGCAGGAGGCGGTCACCTTTTACCGGAGCCTGGCTCAGGTTGATCCGGCCGCCTACAGACCGGACCTGGCAGCATGCCTGCACAACCTGGCCACGTGCCTGGGTGATGTCGGGGATCGCTCCGCCGCGCTGGCCGCGATCCGGGAGACGGCGGAGATTCGCCGGGAGCTGGCCGAGCGCGACCCGGCGACTCATGCCCCGGCGCTGGCCCCGTGCCTGCACCGGCTCGCCAAGCGCCTGGCCGAGGCCGGTCACCGGGGCGAGGCCCTGGAGACCGCACGGGAGGCGGTCATCGCCTACCGGGGTCTGGCCCGCAGGCGCCCGGAGGACTTCGGCCGGGGGCTCGCCGGAGCGCTGGGAACCTACGCCTCAGTCCTCGAGTGGGCGGGTAAGGAGGCCGACGCCGCCCGCATCCGCCAGGAAATCAAGGCCGTGACGGAGGATGTGGCTCTGGAGACCTCCGTCGACGGGTTCTGAGTCATCCGACCACTCGCGTCGACGGGCTGAGGGCCCCGCTGATGGAGACCACTCCCCGCCTCCACCCCGCCTCTGAGCCGATGAGCCTCGCTAAACTCTTGAGCGCACTCGCCCCCGCTCTGAAAGAACCGTCGTATGTCCGTCTCCTACCCACAGGACAGAGCCCGGCACGACTACGCCTCCCAACAGCTGGATCTCAGTGCCGGCTTGTCGCACTCCGGCAGATCGGAGGAGGCTGTCGCTGCCGCGCGTAACGCCGTCGGTGTCCTGCGTGACCTGGCGCGGTCCAACGGCGCCTACACTGCCGATCTCGCCACGGCCCTGAATCTTCTCGCCGTGCGCCTGGGCGAGGCCGGCTATCAGGACGAGGGCCTGAACACCGCCCAGGAGGTCGTCAGCATCCGACGTCACCTGGCGCAGATCGACCCTGGCGCACACACCGCAGAGCTCGCCGAGGCGCTGAACAACCTCTCGATCGACCTCCACACGGCCGAGCGGGAAGCCGAGGCTATAGCCGCTGCCGAAGAGTCCGTCAACCTCTACCGGCACCTGGCGCAGGCCGACTTCTCGGCCCACGCCTCCGGACTCACCATGGCCCTGAACACCTTCGCCAACCGGCTGCGCGGCACCGGGCGGCGCGACGAGGCGCTGGCCGCTGCTCAGGAGGTCGTCAGCATCCGACGCAGACTGGTTCAGTCCGATCCCGGCACCTACGCCGGTGAGCTCGCAGCATCGTTGACGAATCTGACCGGTCACCTGGCCGGTGCCGAGCAGTACAGGGAGGCCGCGGACACTGCGCAGGAGGCAGTCACCCTGTACAGGCGACTGATCTGGGAGACCCCCGGTCAGTACACCTCCGATTTCGGGAAGGCTCTGAATAACCTCGTCATCGTGCTGACCCGGGGCGAGCGTTTCGACGAGGCACTGGTCGCCGAGCAGGAGATGGTCTCGCTCTATCGGAGCCTGGCGCAGCACAACCCGGCCGCACACTCCCACAGGCTCTCCACGGAACTCATCGATCTGGCCAAGCGCCTGTCCAACGCCGAGCGGAACGACGAGGCGCTGGCCGCCTCCCGGGAGGCCACGGCTCTTCTTCGCGGCCTCTCCGACCACGATCCGCAGTCCTTCAGCCACTCCCTCATCAACGCGCTTGACGTCAACGCGACGATCCTGGAGTTCTGCGGACTGGTTGAGGAGTCCTCCCGTCTGCGGCACGAGCGCGACATGCTCGTCATGCGCTTCGGGGAGGGCCGGTGACATGGCGCGTTCCACCCCTGCGTCTCCGTCCGTGTCCGACGACGCCGCCCGGCTAGACCGCGTCAGCCACGGGACCTGAACAGGGGCTCTGAAAAAGGAAGTCAGGGAAGCGGCAGGAGGCACTGGCGACGATCCGGAAGGCCACCGAGAGCCGGAAGGGAGCTGGCCGAGCGCCACCCAGGTTCCGTCATCATCGACCTCAGCCGGGCCGAGCGTGCGAATGATGCCCTGGCCACGGTTCAGGAGGTAGTGACGTTCTACCGGATCCTGGCCCGCAGACGCCCGGAGGCCTTCGTCGGGAGCTTCTGAGGGGCGGCGCCGGCGCGGCGGTGCGGGGCGCACGCGTGGAACGCGAAGCCGGGCGGATCGGGGACTGCGTTCTCCGTCCGGAACGTACTTTTCCCACAAATGACTGCACTCCACCCCCAGTGGTCTGCAGGACATCGCAGTTCTCGTCGGAGAAGTACGTCCTCGATCAAGGTCCCCCGACACGAAGGACCCCGATCTGCCAGTCCCCGCGCTGATCTTCTCGGCTCTCTCATCAGCCTCGCCCAGTCACCGGCTGTCTGGGAGGTGAGCGTCGGCTGGTGCGGGGAGCCGGCGCAGGCAGGCCGCTTTCACCTCAGGGACGCTTCAGGACCCGACCGGTGACGACGCCGTCAGTCACCATCCACCGAGCACACAGGGAGGGCCGGCCACCATCAGGTGACCGGCCCTCCCCGGAGTTCTCGCTCAGAGCGTCAACTCTGGCTCACTTCTCGACCTTCTGGGCGGAGGCGCCGCCGGCGGGGGCGAAGCCCGCGGCCTCGGCGTCCTCGGCGCTGGCGAACCAGACCTCGGCGACCGTGGCGTCGTACCAGCGCGAGCCGGGGACGTGGTACTTCATGGAGTCCTCGTTGCCCTTGACCAGGTGGTCGTCGTCGGGAGCGTCAGTGGCGCCCTCCTCGAGACGAACCGCGCCGGCGTACTCAGCCTTCTCGGCCTTGTCAGCCTTGTCGGCCTTCTCCTCAGCCTTCTCGGTCGTGGCCTTCTTCTCGGCCTTGTCCTCGTCGGCGACGGCCTTCTGGGCGGCCTTCTTGGCGGTGGCGACCGCGTCGTCCACGATCTCCTTGCGGGCAACCGGCTCCAGCACCAGGGAGATGACCGCCATGGGGGCGTTGTCGCCCTTGCGGGGGGTCGTCTTGATGATGCGGGTGTAACCGCCCTCGCGGCCCTCGAACTTGGGGGCGAGCTCCTCGAAGAGGCGGTAGACGGCGTACTTGTCCGTCACCTTCTTCAGCACGGTGCGGCGGGCGTGCAGGTCACCGCGCTTGCCCTTGGTGATGAGCTTCTCGACGTAGGGACGCAGGCGGCGGGCGCGAGCCTCCGTGGTCTTGATCGACTCGTGGACGATGAGCTGCGTGGCCAGGTTGGCGAGCAGGTGACGCTCGTGCTGGGCACTGCCGCCCAGACGGGGACCCTTAGTGGGGCGAGGCATGGTTGTCTCCTAGGTGAATAACGAGCCGGCTCAGGCCTGGGTCTCGTCGCTGAACGTGGGGTTGGCGTAGTCGTCGTCCGAGACGTAGTCGACCGGGGAGCCCTTGAGGGAGAGCCCCAGCTCGGCCAGCTTGTCCTTGATCTCGGAGATGGACTTGGCGCCGAAGTTACGGATGTCGAGCAGGTCGGCCTCGCTGCGCGAGACGAGCTCACCGACGGTGTGGATGCCCTCGCGCTTGAGGGCGTTGGAGGAGCGAGCCTGCAGGTCGAGCTCGTCGATCATGAGGGCCAGGTCCTGCTGGAAGGCCTCGTCGATCGGCGAGGGGCCGACCTCGATGCCCTCGGCCTCGACGTTGAGCTCACGGGCCAGGCCGAAGAGCTCCACGAGCGTCTTACCGGCGGAGGCCAGGGCGTCACGCGGGGTGATGGAGGACTTGGTCTCGACGTCGACGATGAGACGGTCGAAGTCGGTGCGCTGCTCCACACGGGTCGCCTCAACGGAGTAGGAGACCTTCTTGACCGGCGAGTAGATCGAGTCCACCGGGATGCGGGAGATCTCCGCGTTGGGGTCCTTGTTCTGGTTGGCGGAGACGTAGCCGCGGCCGCGCTCGACGGTCAGCTCGATCTCCAGCTTGCCCTTCTCGTTGAGAGTGGCGATGACCAGGTCGGGGTTGTGGATCTCGACGCCGGCTGGCGGGGTGATGTCACCGGCGGTGACCTCGCTCGGACCGGACTTGCGCAGGTACATGACGACCGGCTCGTCGTTCTCCGAGGACAGGACGATCTCCTTGATGTTGAGGATGATCTGGGCGACATCCTCCTTGACCCCGGGGATCGTGCGGAACTCGTGGGGCACCCCGTCGATGCGGACGCTGGTCACGGCCGCCCCCGGGATGGAGGACAGCAGCGTGCGGCGCAGGGAGTTGCCGAGCGTGTAGCCGAAGCCGGGCTCGAGGGGCTCGAGCACGAAGCGCGAGCGGCGGTCCTCGACCACGACCTCCTCGGTGAGCGTGGGTCGCTGTGCAATGAGCACGTGGTTTCCTTTCGTCGCGGCGCCCGCTATATGACGCCGTTCCTCATGGGTGGAGCAACCGACCCGACCGGGCCGGCCCTACTCCGCGTCCCGCCGTGGGGGCGGAACGTGGTGGGACGACGACGCAGCAACCTGCTGCGCCGTCGTCCCGTGAAGCTCAGACGCGACGGCGCTTGGGCGGGCGGCAGCCGTTGAAGGCCTGGGGGGTGACGTCGGTGATCGAGCCGACCTCGAGGCCGGCGGCCTGGAGGGAGCGGATCGCGGTCTCGCGGCCGGAGCCCGGCCCCTTGACGAAGACGTCAACCTTCTTCATGCCGTGCTCCTGGGCGCGCCGGGCGGCGGCCTCGGCGGCGAGCTGGGCGGCGTAGGGGGTCGACTTGCGCGAGCCCTTGAAGCCGACCTGGCCGGAGGAGCACCAGGCGATGACGGCGCCCTGCGGGTCCGTCAGCGAGACGATGGTGTTGTTGAAGGTGGACTTGATGTAGGCGTGACCGTGGGTAACGTTCTTGCGGTCCTTGCGGCGCGTCTTGCGCGCGGCGGCGCGGGTCTTGGGAGGCATTCTTCCTTCTTCGTGATGAGGTCGTCACTGCGCCCTCAACTGGGCGGGGCGCGAGCTGCTGCTTACTTGGCCTTCTTCTTACCGGCCACGGTGCGCTTGGGGCCCTTGCGGGTACGCGCGTTGGTCTTGGTGCGCTGACCGTGCACCGGCAGGTGGCGGCGGTGGCGCAGGCCCTGGTAGCAGCCGATCTCGATCTTGCGGCGGATGTCCGCCTGAACCTCACGACGCAGGTCACCCTCAACCTGGTAGTTGCCGTCAATGTGGGTGCGGAGCTTGACCAGCTCCTCCTCGGTGAGGTCCTTGACGCGGGTGTCGGGGTTGACGCCCGTCGCCTTCAGGGTCTCGTCCGCGCGGGTGCGTCCGATCCCGAAGATGTAGGTGAGTGCGACCTCGACTCGCTTCTCGCGAGGCAGGTCGACACCGGAAATGCGTGCCACGGTGTGGTTCTCCTGTGTGCTCCCGGAGGTCGTCACCCATCTCCCCCACCTCGCCTGGTGGCCCCGGCCTCCGAGAACCGGGGGTTGCGGACCCGCGGTGCGGGTGCGCTGGGATGGGTGCTGGAAAGGGCCGTCCAGATCTCTGGGCGGCCCGGCGCCGGGGACTCAGCCCTGACGCTGCTTGTGCCGCGGGTTCTCGCAGATGACCATGACGCGGCCGTGGCGACGAATCACCTTGCAGCTGTCACAGATCTTCTTGACGCTCGGCTTGACCTTCATGATGTTCCTCCGCCGGCTCTGGGAACCGACATGTCACTTGTACCGGTAGACGATTCGGCCGCGGGACAGGTCGTAGGGGCTCAGCTCCACGACCACCCGGTCCTCGGGGAGGATGCGGATGTAGTGCTGCCGCATCTTTCCGGAGATGTGCGCGAGCACGACGTGCCCGTTGCTCAGCTCCACCCGGAACATCGCGTTCGGAAGGGCCTCGACGACCGATCCCTCGACCTCGATGACTCCGTCCTTCTTAGCCATGTTCCTCCATCGGTGCTTTCTCGCTCGAGTTCACCCCGACGACGTCGCCGCCGGGCAGCCGCGGTCGCCGTTGCGCAGACCTCACCGCGGACCCCTGTTGCCAGGGTCGTGAATGCGGCATGAGGGCATGCGTCATCGACGGACGCGCGTCCAGCGGATAACTTTACGGCAGACGGCCCGGGCTCCACCATGCCAGATGGCGCGATTACGCGGTGTTTCCTGACACACCGTAGGCGCGTGCGTTGTCGAGGACGCACCCCCGCCCTCGACGACGCACATCGCGGTCACAGTCCACGGGCCCTAGGGTGCGTTCTCGGCCTTTGGGCGCCTCGGATTCCGACGCGCCCTCGCAGCAGGTCCCGCCTCAGCGTCTCAGCCCAGTGCCTTGGGCTCGATGCCGTAGGGGGCCAGGCCCTCGGCGCCGCCGTCGGGCGCGGTGAGGACCCACACGCCGCCGGGGACGATGGCGACGGTGTGCTCCCACTGGGCGGCGTGGGAGCCGTCCCGGGTGACGACGGTCCAGCCGTCGTCGAGCTCGCGCGTGGCCGGGCTGCCGGCGGTGAGCATGGGCTCGATGGCCAGCACCATGCCGGGGCGCAGGCGGGGACCGCGCCGTTTGACGGAGTAGTTGAGGACGTCGGGAGCCATGTGCATGCTCGTGCCGATGCCGTGGCCGACGTACTCCTGGAGAATCCCCAGCTCGTGGCCCTCCCGCTCGGCCACGTCGGCGACA
The DNA here is from genome assembly GCF_031296635.1 of Actinomyces acetigenes. Lineage (NCBI taxonomy): Bacteria > Bacillati > Actinomycetota > Actinomycetes > Actinomycetales > Actinomycetaceae > Actinomyces > Actinomyces acetigenes. The sequence goes on along the minus strand of NZ_JASPFC010000001.1, from coordinate 44,327 downwards.
ACGGCCTCGACGGCGTCGCCGACCGCGTTGAGGCGCAGCTGGCGTCCGCGCCCCTCCCCCGCTGCGGCGCGGGCGACGGCGGCGATGGCCTCCCACAGGGCCTGCCTGGTGGAGGTGTCCACGAGCCGGTCCGTCTCGCTCAGGTACGTCCCGCCGACGACGGTGGTGAAAGCGGCGTCGCCGTGCCACTGGGTGCCGTCATCGTCGAGGATGTAGGCGCCGCAGTCGAAGGTGACCAGGTCTCCGTCGGCCAGGACCCGCTCACCGGGGATGCCGTGGACGACCTCGTCGTTGACGGAGATGCACACGGTGGCCGGGTAGTCGTAGTAGCCCAGGAAGTTGGAGTGGGCGCCGGCGGCCTCGATGACCCCGGCCGAGACGGTGTCGAGCTCGGCGGTGGTGATGCCGGCGCGCACCGCCTCGCGCAGAGCGGCGTGGATGTCGGCGACGACGAGCCCGGCCCGGCGCATGAGGCGGACCTGCTCCGGCGTCTTGATCTGGATCTGTTCGCGTGAGAGCACGGGTGCCTCCTGGGTCGTGTGGAGCGGGCTGGGCCTGTGGCCTGGGGCGGTTCCGGCTCCCCCGTCAGATACGGGGACACACCGGAGCATGCGCAGGCGGGTCGTCCGCGTGAGCAGACGACCCGCCGGTGAGCGTGGGCTTCAGGAGCCGGTGACGCCGCGGGAGGCGAGGGCCTCCATGATGCGGCCGGTGACGACGTCGATCTCGCCCATGCCGTCGACCTGGACGAGCAGGTCGCGCTCGGCGTAGAGGTCGGCCAGCGGCGCCGTGGACTCGGCGTAGACCTCGAGGCGGCGGCGAATGACGGGCTCGGTGTCGTCGGCGCGCCCCTGCTCGCCGGCCCGCTTGAGCAGGCGGGCGACGACGGCCTCGGCGTCGGCGGTGATCTCGACGACGACGTCGAGGGCCAGGCCCGAGGCCTCCAGCATGGAGTCGAGCTCGCCGACCTGCGCGGTGGTGCGCGGGTAGCCGTCCAGGAGGAAGCCGTTCTCACAGTCGGCCTGGGCGATGCGGTCAGCCACCATGGCGTTGGTGATGGAGTCGGGGACGTACTCGCCCTTGTCCATGTAGGCCTTGGCCTGGGTGCCGAGCTCGGTGGCCCCGGCGACGTTGGCGCGGAAGATGTCTCCGGTGGAGATGGCCGGGATGTTCAGGCGCTCGGCGATCCGGGCGGCCTGGGTGCCCTTGCCCGCTCCGGGGGGACCGAGAAGAACCATACGTGCGCTCATGACAAGAACCCTTCGTAGTGACGCTGCTGCAGCTGGGAGTTGACTTCCTTGACGGTCTGAAGACCCACACCCACCATAATGAGGATAGTGGTTCCGCCGAAGGGCAGGTGGTGAGCCAGGTCCAGCCAGATGACGGCGAGCGTCGGGATGAGGGCAAGGACCACCAGGTAGATGGAGCCGGCCGTCGTGATGCGGTTGATGACGTAGGACAGGTAGCGCACGGTGGGCTCGCCGGCACGGATGCCGGGGATGAAGCCGCCGTAGCGCTTCATGTTGTCCGCGATCTCCTCGGCGTCGAAGGTGATGGCCGTGTAGAAGAAGGCGAAGAACAGGATGAGGACGCCGTAGGCGGTCAGGTAGATCGGGTGCGTCTGCTGCAGGTTCCTCATGATCCACTGCACCCACGCGCTTCTGTCATTGCCAAAGCCGGCGATGAGCTGAGGCATGGCCAGGATCGAGGAGGCGAAGATGACGGGGATGACGCCGGCGGTGTTGATCTTGACTGGGATGTAGGTGGTCGACCCGCCGTACTGGCGCCGCCCGATCATCCGCTTGGCGTACTGCACGGGGATGCGCCGCTGGGCCTGCTCGATGTACACGACTGCGAGGGTGGCCAGGAGGACGACGGCCACGATGATGGCGAAGTTGGTCGCACCGTTGTTGCCTCCGGCGATGGAGAACATGTTGGAGGGGAACTGGGCCACGATGGAGGTGAAGATGAGCAGCGACATGCCGTTGCCGATGCCGCGCTCGGTGATGAGCTCGCCCAGCCACATGATGAGGCCGGTGCCGGCGGTCATCGTGATGATGATGAGCAGCAGAGTGATGACCGAGTCGTCGGAGATAATCTGCGTGGCTATCCTCTTATCACAGCTTTGGAAGAGCCTGCCGCTCTTGGCCGTGGCCACGATGGTGCTGGACTGCAGCAGCCCCAGGCCGATGGTGAGGTAACGGGTGTACTCGGTGAGCTTGGCGGTGCCCGCCTGCCCCTCCTTGTGGAGCTCCTCGAAGCGGGGGATGACGACCCGCAGGAGCTGGATGATGATGGAGGCGGTGATGTAGGGCATGATGCCCAGCGCGAAGATGCTCAGCTGAAGCAGCGCACCACCGGAGAAGACATTGACGAGGCTGAGAAGGTTCTGATCCTTGGCTGCGGCGATGCACTGCTTGGCGTTGGCCAGGTTGACGCCGGGTGCCGGCAGGATGGACCCGAGCCGGAACAGGGCCATGATGCCGAGGGTGAAGAGCAGCTTCGCCCTGAGGTCTGGCGTTCTGAACGCCTGAGTGAACGCGCTGAGCACTCGATCTCCTGTGGACTCGGGGGTGGGTTCGGCCCTGCGGGCAGCAAGGCGGGGCGCAGGGGAACTGCGCCCGGCCCAGACTACCCCGCCGAGCTCGTCACCCGGGCGCTGAGACGGGCTTGCAACGTGGCTGAGGTGCGGGTTTTCTCACGTCTCGTCCCGGTGAGCCGGCCCGGGGTGATCCAAGGCACCTCGCCGCCGGCGTGCGGGAGTCGTTTCTCTGTTCGACGTCGGGGCACGGCAGACCCCGGCGGCCCAGGTTTCCCTGGACCGCCGGGGTCTGTGATCTCGCGATGCGTCAGGACCGCTCCGTCAGGGAGTCACCCCTGTTGGGCACGGCCTGACCGGCGTTCAGCGCGTGGCGATGGTGCCGCCGGCGGCCTCGATCTTCTCCTTGGCGGAGCCGGACCAGGCGTCGACCGTGAGCGTCAGGGCCACGGTGACGTCGCCGCCGCCGAGAACCTTGACGAGCTGGTTCTTGCGAACCGCACCCTTGGCGACGAGGTCCTCCACGGTCACCGTGCCGCCCTCGGGGAACAGCTCGGCGATGCGGCCGACGTTCACGGGCTGGAACTCGACCCGGTTGGGGTTGCGGAAGCCGCGCAGCTTGGGCAGACGCATGTGCAGCGGCATCTGGCCACCCTCGAAGCCAGGACGGACCTGGTAACGAGCCTTGGTGCCCTTGGTTCCGCGACCGGCGGTCTTACCCTTGGACGCCTCACCACGACCCACGCGGGTCTTGGCCTTCTTGGCTCCGGGGGCGGGACGCAGGTGGTGCAGCTTGACGACGCGCACCTTCTCCTGCTGCGTGTTCTCAGTGTCAGCCATCTCAGACCTCCTCAACGGTGACCAGGTGGTGCACCGTGGCAATCAGGCCGCGCACGCTGGGGCTGTCCTCGCGCACGACGGACTGGCGGATCTTGCGCAGACCCAGGGTCTTGAGGGACTCGCGCTGGCGGTGGGTGCCCCCGATGCCAGAGCGGACCTGAGTGACCTTGAGCTGCTTGGTCATCTGCTTCGATGCGGACTCAGCCATCACGCACCCACTCCTTCAGCGGCCTTCTCGGCCTCCTGCTTCTCGGCCTGAGCGCGCTTGTCGGCCTCGCCCTCGGCGCGGGCCCGCAGCATGGACTGCGGGGCGACGTCCTCCAGGGGCAGGCCACGGCGGGCCGCGACGGCCTCGGGCTGCTCGAGCTGCTTGAGGGCGTCCACCGTGGCGTGCACGATGTTGATCGCGTTGGAGGAGCCCAGCGACTTGGACAGGATGTCGTGGACACCGGCGCAGTCCAGCACGGCGCGCACCGGACCACCGGCGATAACACCGGTACCGGGGGACGCCGGGCGCAGGAGGACGACTCCGGCGGAGTCCTCGCCCTGGACCAGGTGCGGGATGGTGCGGCGGATCATCGGGACGTGGAAGAAGTTCTTCTTCGCGATCTCGACGGCCTTGGCGATGGCGGCGGGAACTTCCTTCGCCTTGCCGTAGCCCACGCCGACGGTGCCCTCACCGTCACCGACGACCACAAGGGCCGTGAAGGTGAAGCGGCGGCCGCCCTTGACGACCTTGGACACGCGGTTGATGGTGACGACGCGCTCGATGTACTTGTCGTCGTTGCCGCGACCACGGTCACGGCGGTCGTTGTTGCGGTCGCGGCGGCCGCGGCCCTCGCCCCGGCGCTCGTCGTTCTCGCGCTGGGCCGAGCCGTCGGACGACGCGGACCTGTCTCGCTGCGGTGCAGCCATCAGATGTTCCTCTGCTTTCTCGTCGTCTTAGTGCTCACAGCTTCAGGCCGCCCTCGCGGGCGCCCTCGGCGACGGCCGCAACACGGCCGTGGTACTTGTTGCCGCCGCGGTCGAACACGACTGCCTCGATGCCCAGCGCCTTGGCACGCTCGGCGATGAGCTCGCCGACCTTGTGGGCGGCGCCCACCTTGTGACCCTCGACGCCCTTGGCGGCCTCCTCCAGGGTGGAGGCGGCGCACAGGGTGTGACCGATGGTGTCGTCCACGACCTGAGCCACCATGTGGCGGTTGGATCGGGTGACCACCAGGCGGGGGCGCTCGGGCGTGCCGGAGATGTGCTTGCGCACGCGCTGGTGACGGATCTTGCGGGCGATGGCGCGGGGGTTGCCCTTGCCCCTCTTGATCGAGTAAGCCATGGTCACTTACCAGCCTTTCCGACCTTGCGGCGCACGTTCTCGCCGGCGTAGCGCACGCCCTTGCCCTTGTAGGGCTCCGGCGGACGGATCTTGCGGATGTTCGCCGCGACCTCGCCGACCTGCTCCTTGGAGATACCGGAGACGGTGATCTTCAGGTTGCCGTCGACCGTGAAGGTGATGCCCTCGGGGGGCTCGACGGTCACGGTGTGGGAGAAGCCGAGGGAGAGCTCGATGCCCTGGCCCTTGGCGGCGACGCGGTAACCGGTGCCGACGATCTCGAGCTGCTTGGAGTAGCCCTCGGTGACGCCGATCACCATGTTGTTGATGAGGGTGCGCGACAGTCCGTGCAGCGAGCGCGAGCGGCGCTCGTCGTCGGGGCGCGTGACCAGGATGGAGCCGTCCTCCTGGCGGGTGACGCTCAGGGGCTCGCTGATCGTGCGGGACAGGGTGCCCTTGGGGCCCTTGACCGTCACGTCCTGGCCGTCGATGGTGACGTCCACTCCGGCAGGAACCGGAACGGGGAGCCGTCCAATACGAGACATGGTTTTCCTCCGTTCCTTCTCTTACCAGACGTAGGCGAGGACTTCGCCGCCCACGCCACGCGACTCGGCCTGCTTGTCGGTCAGGAGGCCGGAGGAGGTGGACAGGATCGCCACTCCCAGGCCGCCGAGGACCTTGGGCAGGTTGGTGGACTTGGCGTAGACGCGCAGGCCGGGCTTGGAGATCCGGCGCAGGCCCTGGATGGCCCGCTGGCGGTTGGCTCCGTACTTGAGGCTCAGCGTGAGCGTCTTGCCGACCTCGGCGTCCGTGACCTCGTAGCCGGCGATGTAGCCCTCGGACTTGAGCATCTCAGCGATGTTCACCTTGAGCTTGCTCGACGGCATCGACACGGTGTCGTGGTAGGCGCTGTTTGCGTTGCGCAGACGGGTCAGCATGTCTGCGATGGGGTCTGTCATTGTCATGAGTGGGCCTTGGCCCTTCCTCGTCGTGGTTTCCTCAGCGGACCTGCGACGTAAGTTCTTACCAGCTGGACTTGCTCACGCCCGGGAGCTCGCCGCGAAGGGCCATCTCACGCAGGCAGATACGGCACAGGCCGAACTTGCGGTAGACCGAGTGCGGGCGGCCGCAGCGCTGGCAGCGCGTGTAGGCACGGACACCGAACTTGGGCTTGCGGTTCGCCTTCTCAATCAGTGCGGTCTTCGCCATCTCACTTCTCCTTGAAGGGGAAGCCGAGCTGCTTGAGCAGCGAGCGGGCCTCCTCGTCGGTCTTGGCCGTGGTCACCACGGTGATGTCCATGCCGCGGACGCGGTCGATCTGGTCCTGGTCGATCTCGTGGAAGACGGCCTGCTCGGTCAGACCGAAGGTGTAGTTGCCGTTCCCGTCGAACTGCTTGGGGCTCAGACCGCGGAAGTCGCGGATACGGGGCAGCGAGATCGAGACCAGACGGTCCAGGAACTCCCACATGCGGTCGCCGCGCAGAGTGGAGTGCGCACCGATCGGCATGCCCTCACGCAGCTTGAACTGCGCGATGGACTTGCGGGCCCGAGTCACCTGGGGCTTCTGGCCGGTGATGGCGGCGAGGTCGCGCACGGCGCCCTCGATCATCTTGGAGTCGTGGGCGGCCTCGCCCACACCCATGTTGACGACGACCTTGACGACGCGCCCGACCTCCATCACGTTGCCGTGCTGGAACTCCTTGAGCAGGGCGGGGCGCACCTCCTCGGTGTACTTCGTCTTGAGACGGGGGGTGGTCTTCTCAGCCATGGTCACAGGTCCTCCCCGCTCTTCTTGGCGTAACGCACGCGGACGGTGCGCTTGCGGCCGTCGGGACGCACGCCCTCCTCGACGCGGAAGCCCACCCGGGTGCGCTTCTTCGTCTTGGGGTCAACGAGCATGACGTTGGAGGCGTGGATGGGCGCCTCAACGGTCTCGATGCCGCCGGTGCGGGCGCCCTGCTGGGACTGCCCCACCTTGGTGTGCTTGGTCACGCGCTGAACGCCCTCGACGATGACACGGTCAGTGCCCTTGAGGACCTCCAGAACGCGGCCGGTCTTGCCCTTGTCCTTACCGGCGATGACGATGACCTGGTCGCCCTTCTTGATGCGTGCCATGTTCAGATCACCTCCGGGGCGAGCGAGACGATGCGCATGAACTTCTTCTCGCGAAGCTCACGGCCGACGGGGCCGAAGATGCGCGTGCCGCGCGGCTCCCCGTCGTTCTTGAGGATGACGGCGGCGTTCTCGTCGAAGCGGATGTATGAGCCGTCGGGACGACGACGCTCCTTGCGGGCACGCACGACGACGGCCTTGACGACCTCGCCCTTCTTCACGTTGCCGCCGGGAATGGCGTCCTTGACGGTGGCGACGATCGTGTCGCCGATACCCGCATAGCGCCGACCCGATCCACCGAGAACACGGATGCAAAGGATCTCCTTGGCACCGGTGTTGTCGGCGACCTTCAGTCGCGACTCCTGCTGGATCATTGAGTGTTCTCCTGTCGTCGAGCCGGTTCTCAGGAAGCTCCTGAGCCTGGCCGAACGTTCTTCTGGTCTTGCACACGTCTCCCCCGGCCACAGGCCGCACGAGGCCGACCCAGGGATAGGGGGTTCCCTCGATACGCTCTCCCGACAGACACAGGCGCAGACTGCACGAGGTCTCTGCCGGGCGCACCGAGGGCGCGCGCAACTCCATTAGCCTAGTCCAGCCGCCGTATCGCGCGGAACCTGAGACGACGACCAGGGCCTGTGCCTTTGCTCACCGGCTTTTCCCGGGCCTCCTGCACCGACGCCGCGAGGCACCCGGCCGGCCCGCCAGCCCCTGATCGACGACGTACCTGCCCGCCGAGGACTGCGTTGTCCTCCAGACGGCTGGGGCGCGACCGTCGCCTTTTGGAGGTGAAGGACGTCCCCGTCGGAAACCGCAGTCCCCGATCCGCCTGCCTGCCAGCCGTGATCCGCAGCCGGCTCCGGCCAGGTGCGACCCGCACCGGGTTCGGTTCTTGCGGTATGCGCCGGCCGACGCCGCCACCCGGGACGCCCGGCGGACCGGCGGTGTCCATGGCGCTGACATCAACCCTGCATTTGCGCTGCACGCCGTGGAGAAACCGCAGGATTCCAACATTTCCCCTTGGGCTTCTCGACGTCGGACTCCTTGATGTCAGCGCCGTGGACACTGGGCCGCGGGATTCTTGCGGCACCGCCCGGCGTCCTCCCCCAGGTCCGCACCCCACTGGCTCCCTGCGTGGCGCTCGCTCGGGGCCGGGAGATGGTGGTCCGACGTCGGCTCTGGCCCTTGCCTTTTCAGAACCGCCTCTACTCCACGAGGGTGGGGATGCACTGGCCGAGGGTTGTGCCTACTGCACGATGCCCCCACCCCCTTGGAGTACACCCGACCCTCTTCCATTAGCGACCGACCCTCGTGGAGTACCACGCGCTCCGGCGTCGGCGCCGCCCCGCGAGGACCCGCCGCCAACAACGCCGATGCCGCAGCCTCCCGGGTGGGAGGCTGCGGCATCGGGGGCCGTCTCGACGACGTCGAGGGCGGCGTTCAGCCGAGGGTCACTTGGCGCGCTCGAGGATCTCCAGGAGGCGGAAGTGCTTGGTGGCGCTCAGCGGGCGGGTCTCCATGATGGAGACGAGATCGCCGACACCGGCCTCGTTGTTCTCGTCGTGGACCTTAACCTTCTTGGAGCGACGGAGGACCTTGCCGTACAGGGAGTGCTTGTAGCGCTCCTCGACGAGGACGACAACCGTCTTGTCCATCTTGTCGGAGACGACGTAGCCGCGACGCACCTTGCGCTGGGGGCGCTCGGTGGACTGCTCGACGTTCTCGGTGCTGGTCTGCTCGCTCACTTGGACTCCTCCGTGCTCGGGGCGGTGCGAATACCGAGCTCACGCTCGCGCACGATCGTGTAGATGCGGGCGATGTCGCGACGCACAGCCTTGAGACGTCCGTGGTCCTCGAGCTGGCCGGTCGCCGAGGCGAACCGGAGGTTGAACAGCTCGGCCTTGGCCTTGGAGAGCTCCTCGGAGAGGCGCTCGTTGTCCATGCCGTCGAGGTCGGCGGGGGTCAGGCCCTTGGAACCGATTGCCATCAGACGTCACCACCCTCACGAGTCACGAAACGGGTCTTCATCGGAAGCTTGTGCTGTGCGCGGCGCATGGCCTCGCGGGCGAGGGCCTCGTCGACACCGCCGAGCTCGAACAGGATGCGTCCGGGCTTGACGTTGGCGATCCACCACTCGGGTGCACCCTTACCGGAACCCATGCGGGTCTCGGCGGGCTTCTTGGTCAGGGGGCGGTCCGGGAAGATGTTGATCCACACCTTGCCGCCACGCTTGATGTGGCGGGTCATGGCAATACGGGCCGCCTCGATCTGGCGGTTGGTGATGTAGGCGGGCTCGAGGGCCTGGATGCCGTAGTCACCGAAGGCGATCTGGTTGCCGCCCTTGGAAAGGCCCGTGCGGTGCGGGCGGTGCTGCTTGCGGAACTTGGTCCGGCGGGGGATGAGCACGGCTCAGGCCTCCGTTCCCTGGTCTGCGGCAGCGGTCTCGGCGGCCGGCGTCTGCTCGGCTGCCTGCTGCTGCTCGGTGTTCTGACGCGAACCGCGCTCACCGCGGTCGCCACGACGGCCGCCGCGGCGCTCGCCCCGGCCCCGGCCACGGGAGCCGGACTCGGCCTGCTGGCGGGCGAACTCGCGCTCGGTGATGTCGCCCTTGTAGATCCACACCTTGACGCCGAGGCGGCCGAAGGTGGTCTTGGCCTCGTAGAAGCCGTAGTCGATGTTCGCGCGCAGGGTGTGCAGCGGCACGCGCCCCTCGCGGTAGAACTCGCTGCGGCTCATCTCGGCGCCGCCCAGGCGGCCGGAGCACTGCACCCGGATGCCCTTGGCGCCGGCACGCATCGCGGACTGCATGCCCTTGCGCATGGCGCGACGGAAGGACACGCGGGAGGCGAGCTGCTCGGCAATGCCCTGGGCGACCAGCTGGGCGTCCAGGTCGGGGCTCTTGACCTCAAGAATGTTGAGCTGGACCTGCTTGCCGGTCAGCTTCTCGAGCTGACCGCGCAGGCGCTCGGCCTCGGCTCCGCGGCGGCCGATGACGATGCCGGGACGGGCGGTGTGCAGGTCGACGCGCACGCGGTCACGGGTGCGCTCGATGTCGACCTTGGAGATACCGGCCCGCTCCATGCCGTCCTCCATGAGGCGGCGGATCTTGACATCCTCCTCCACGAAGTCGCGGTAACGCTGACCGGGCTTGGTGGAGTCGGCGAACCAGCGCGAGCGGTGGTCCGTGGTGATGCCCAAGCGGAACCCGGTCGGGTTGACCTTCTGCCCCATTACCGGGCTCCTTCCTTCGTTGCGGCGTCGGACTTGTCCCCGACGATGACGGTGATGTGGCTGGTCCGCTTGAGGATCCTGCTGGCCCGGCCCTGCGCACGGGGACGGAACCGCTTCAGGGTGGGACCCTCGTCGGCGAACGCCTCGATGATGAACAGGTCGTTCTCGTCGAAACGCTCACCGTCACGCTCGGCCTTGAACCGGGCGTTGGCGATTGCGGACTCGAGGACCTTGCGCACCGGCACCGCAGCGGCCTGCGGGGCGAATCGGAGCACGTTGACGGCCTCGACGGCGCGCTTGCCGCGGACGACGTCCACGACTCGGCGCGCCTTCATCGGCGTGCAGCGCACGTACTTTGCCTGCGCCTTGGCTTCCATGTTCTCTGCCTCTCAAACTTTCCGACGTCCGTCAGCGACGCGACTTGCGGTCGTCCTTGACGTGCCCGCGGAAGGTGCGGGTCGGAGCGAACTCACCGAGCTTGTGGCCCACCATGGACTCGGTAACGAAGACCGGCACGTGCTTGCGACCGTCGTGGACGGCGAAGGTGTGCCCCAGGAAGTCCGGCGTGATGACCGAACGGCGGGACCAGGTCTTAATGACGTTCTTGGTGCCCTTCTCGTTCTGAGCGTCCACCTTCTTGAGGAGGTGGTCGTCGACGAAGGGACCCTTCTTCAGACTACGCGGCATGATTCAGGCTCCTATCAGCGCTTCTTGCCGGTCCGACGACGACGCACGATGAGGCGGTCGCTGGACTTGTTGGGACGGCGGGTACGGCCCTCGGGCTTGCCCCACGGCGAGACAGGGTGACGACCACCGGAGGTCTTGCCCTCACCACCACCGTGCGGGTGGTCCACCGGGTTCATGACGACACCGCGGACGGTCGGGCGCACGCCCTTCCAGCGCATACGGCCGGCCTTGCCCCAGTTGATGTTGGACTGCTCGGCGTTGCCGACCTCGCCGATGGTGGCGCGGCAGGCGGCCTCCACGTTGCGGATCTCCCCGGAGGGCATGCGCAGCTGCGCGTACTTGCCCTCCTTGGCGACCAGCTGGACGGAGGTGCCGGCACTGCGAGCGATCTTGGCCCCGCCACCGGGACGCAGCTCGACCGCGTGGACGACCGTACCGGTGGGGATGTGACGCAGCTGCAGGTTGTTGCCGGGCTTGATGTCGGCGCTGGGGCCGGCCTCGACGACGTCGCCCTGACGGAGCTTGTTCGGGGCGATGATGTAGCGCTTCTCGCCGTCCATGTAGTGCAGCAGGGCGATGCGCGCGGTGCGGTTGGGGTCGTACTCGATGTGAGCGACCTTAGCGGGCACGCCGTCCTTGTCGTGACGACGGAAGTCGATGAGACGGTAGGCGCGCTTGTGGCCACCCCCCTTGTGACGGGTGGTGATACGGCCGGAGGAGTTGCGTCCACCAGTCTTGCTCAGCGGGCGCACCAGCGACTTCTCGGGCGTGCTGCGCGTGATCTCCACGAAGTCGGCCACGGAGGAGCCGCGACGACCCGGGGTCGTGGGCTTGTACTTACGGATTCCCATATCGATCCTTTACCTTCCGTGGCGCACTAGGCCACATCACCGAAGATGTCGATGGTCCCCTCGCGCAGGGTGACGATCGCACGGCGGGTGTCCTTGGACTTGCCGATCCCGGTGCGGGTGCGGTGCGTCTTGCCCTTGCGGTTGATGGTGTTCACCGAGGAGACCTTGACATCGAAGATGGCCTCGACGGCCTGCTTGATCTCGGTCTTGTTGGATCCCGGTGCCACGATGAACGTGTACTGGCCACGGTCCATGCAGGCGTAGGACTTCTCGGAGACCACCGGCGCGATGATGACGTCGCGGGGGTTCTTGGACTTCTCGAGGCTCACTTGGACTCCTCCTCACCCTTGCCCAGGAACGCGTCCAGGCCAGAGGCCGTGAAGACGACGTCGTCGGACTTGAGAACGTCGTAGGTGTTGAGCTGGTCGGCCCACAGGACGTGCGCCTCGGGGGCGTTGCGCAGGCTGAGCCTGGACAGGTCGTCCTGACGGTCCACGATCACCAGGGCCTTGCGGCCGGTGAGGTTGCGCAGCGCGACCAGGGCGTTCTTGGTGGAGGGCACCGTGGTGGTGACGAACTCGGTGATGACGTGGACGCGGCCGTTGCGGGCGCGGTCGGACAGGGCGCTGCGCAGGGCGGCGGCCTTCATCTTCTTGGGGGTCCGCTGGGTGTAGTCGCGCGGCTGCGGGCCGTGGACGGTGCCACCGCCGACGAACTGCGGGGCGCGGGTCGAGCCCTGGCGGGCGCGGCCGGTGCCCTTCTGACGGTAGGGCTTGCGGCCACCGCCGCGGACGTCGCCGCGGGTCTTGGTGGCGTGGGTGCCCTGGCGGGCCGCGGCCAGCTGGCCGACGACCACCTGGTGCATGAGCGGAATGTTGAGGGGGGCGTCGAAGATCTCGGCGGGCAGCTCGACGCTGCCGGTCTTCTTGCCCGTGGAGTCGACGACGTCGACGGTGAGTGCCTCAGTCATGGTCTCAGGCTCCCTTCACGGCGGTGCGGACGACGACGACCGAGCCCTTGGGGCCGGGGATCGCGCCGTTGACGAGCAGAACGCCCTTGTCAACGTCGACGCCGCGGATCTTGAGGTTCTGGACGGTGCGGCGCGCGTGGCCCATGCGGCCGGCCATGCGCAGGCCCTTGAAGATGCGTCCGGGGGTGGCGCAGGCGCCGATGGAGCCGGGCTTGCGGTGGTTGCGGTGAGCACCGTGGGAGGCGCCCACACCGGCGAAGCCGTGGCGCTTCATGACACCGGCGAACCCCTTACCCTTGGAGGTTCCGGTGACGTCGACCAGCTGGCCGACCTCGAAGGTGTCAGCGGCCAGCTCCTGGCCGGGGGTGAACTCCGACGCCAGGGAGGTGCGGACCTCCGCCACGTGGCGGCGGGGCTCGACCCCGGCCTTGGCGAAGTGGCCGGCGAGCGGCTTGGTGACCTTGCGGGCGTCGATGTCGCCGAAGGCGAGCTGAACGGCCTCGTAGCCATCGGTCTCGATGGTGCGGACCTGGGTCACGACGTTGGTGTCGACCCGGACGACGGTCACGGGGCGCAGGACCCCGTTCTCGTCCCAGATCTGCGTCATGCCGAGCTTGGTGCCGAGCAGCGCCTTGGCAGGCGCGGCGGCAGCCGGCGTGTTAAGCGTTGTCATGGCAGTCCTCAGAGCTTGATCTCGATGTTGACGTCAGCGGGCAGGTCGAGACGCATGAGCGAGTCGACGGCCTTGGGCGTCGGGTCGACGATGTCGATCAGCCGCTTGTGCGTGCGCATCTCGAAGTGCTCGCGGCTGTCCTTGTACTTGTGCGGCGACCGGATCACGCAGAACACGTTCTTCTCGGTCGGCAGCGGCACCGGGCCCACGACCGTCGCACCAGCGCGGGTCACGACGTCGACGATCTTGCGCGCCGAGGAGTCAATGACCTCGTGGTCGTAGGACTTGAGCCGGATGCGGATCTTCTGTCCCGCCATGGCGCCTAACCTCTCTTGTACTTGCTTCTGGCCGGTCCACGCGCTCGGGCGTGTCGCTTCAGGACGCGCGCCGCTCCCGTCAGGGAAGGCGGTGAACCGGTCTGGACACACGGAAACCCGTTCAGGAGGAACGGGTCCGTCAGAATGAATCCCGGGGAGTCCCGGGGCGGCACAACCAGGGGCGCACAGGCGCACACCCTTGGCCGGCCGGATTACGTTATCAGGGCTCGCCCGGGCAGCGGAACCCAGGATGGGGCCTAGAGCCTGTGAGTCCGCCCACTGGTCCCCGCGCTCGGGCGTGTCGCGTCCAGCACCGGGATCTCGGCGGTGTCGATGAGCTCCTCGTCATCCCATCGGGCAGACGGCGCCGACAGGGACGCGATCTCCTCCAGTAGCGCCAGGTTCTCCATCTCGGAGGGCTGGGGCGGGACCGGCAGGTCGGTGAACCACCGTTGGGGCTCGACACCGGCGTCGTCGTCCATCCAGATCCGCATCTGCTCCGCCCAGGTCTGGGGACGCGGTTCCTGCTCCGCCTTACGGGTCCTGGCCAGGGCCCGCTCCTTGACCTTCGCCGCCGCGTAGCCCGAGCGCCACAGGTACAGCCCGACGACGATGAGCCCCGCCGCCAGGCCCACGGCCCACCAGGGGAAGTGGGGAACGTCAGGGCGCTTGCCCGCCGCCGCAAGGTCCTTTGCCGGGGTCGGGTAGATGCGCTCGCCGGTCAGCAGGATGCGGTGGGTGTTGATGCCCAGGGGCGTGCAGGTCACCAGGGTGAGCAGGTCCTTGCCCTCCTCGGCGCGCAGGGCCTCGGTTTCCTCGGGCTCGACGACCTTGGTGCTGGTGACCCGGTAGGTGAGGACCTCCCCGAAGACCTCGACGATGAGACTGTCACCGGTCTTGACCTTGTCCAGGTTGGTGAACATGGTGGCCTCGGCCAGGCCGCGGTGCCCGGTGATGACCGAGCGGGTCCCCTTTCCCCCGACCGGCAGTGAGGTGCCCTCCAGGTGCCCCAGGCCCTTGAGCAGGGTGTCGTCGGCCGTGCCGTGGTAGACGGGCAGGTCCAGGGAGATGGAGGGAATCTTGAGCCGGGCCATGAGGCCCTCGTTGTTGGCCTTGAGGATGTTGGCGTACCTCAGGGAGCTGTCCTTGCTGGAGCCGGCGCCGGTGGGGACGTGGTTGTTGGCCTCCAGGACCGCTCCGGCAGACAGGGCGTCGTTGTACGCGTGAGCCTGCTCGATCTGGGTCTTGGCGTCGGGACGGGCCCCATCGACCTGGGCGGAGTAGTCGGCAGTCACCTTCGACTGGTTGTACTGAGAAATCCAGGAGGCCGCCGTCGGATAGGTCAGCAGCCCCATGCCGACGATCGCCATGATGGCGGTGATGAGCGCGGAGACCGATAGGCGCCAGGTACGGGGACGACGGTGCTTTTGGAGGCTCGAGGCGCGTGTTCGCGCAGTCCGGGCGGTGCGGGGTGTGCGTGCTTTGCGGGAGATCATGGGGCCTCGTGCGCTTCCAGGGTCGGGTGGACGGGGTGGGGATGGTGCGGGGTCGCACATGACGGTGCAGGCGCTCGACGGATCGGGTCCGCCGAGTGCCTGCACCGCTTCCGCTCGGGCCACGACCTCACGATCGGGACAGGCTCAGGACCCGGTCACGACGCGGTTGAGGCGGGGCTCTTGCGGTTGTGGTTGTCGGCCGGGGCCCGTGGGCCCCGGCCGACAGCGGTTGTCATCAGGCAGCGAGGTTCGCGCTGTGCTTGCGCTCGCGGTAGCGGGCCACCAGGACGGAGCCGACGGCGATCATCAGCAGGGACGCGCCGGAGGCGGTCAGGATGAGCATGCCGTTGGCACCGGTCAGGGGCAGGCCCGGGACCGACTGCTTGGTGTTCTCAACGGTGACGTCATCCGTGGTCACGGTACCGGCCTTGACCTTGACAGCGGTCACGGCGTCGTCACCCGAGGGCAGGACGAAGCCTGCGGGCGCCTTGGTCTCCACCAGGACGTAGCAGCGCTCAGTGGCGTTGACCTTGTTGTCGCGGCCCGCTTCGTCAATGGAGTCAGAGACGAACAGACCCTGGATATTGATGGCACCAGTGTCGTCGGTGGTCAGGGTGGTCTCGCCGTTCACGGCGATCGCGTCCCCCTCCTTGTCCTTGGAGCAGGAGTTAGCGTAGGAGTCCTTGGCCTTGTACAGCTGGAACTCAGCACCCTTGAGGCCCGCCTTGTTGCCGGCCGTGTCGTGGCTGTCAACCTTCTTGATCGTCAGGTTGCCCCAGTAGGTGGTCACCGTCTCGGTCGTCGGCGGGTTATCGGGGGTCGTCGGCGGCTCCTCAGGATTCGGAGGCTGCTCGGCGTAGGTGGTGTCAGAGATCAGCTGAGCCTTGTTGGTGATGTCACCATTGTTACTGGCGGAGGCGACCTTACCCTCGAAGACGGCCTGGACGGGCTTACCCGCAGCCTCCTTGAGCTTACCCAAACCGACCTTGGTGAAAGTCACCGTCACGGTCTGACCGCTGGTGACCACCTTGTAGTCACCGGGATCCATCTTAGCCCCACCAAGCGTGATGTCCGTGGCGGTCACCTCGGTCAGGTGCTCGTCCATGGTGTCCCTGAGCTGGAAGTACTTGTAGTAGGACTTGGCGTCCAGCTTCGGCAGGGTCGAGGTGACCGGGAAGCGGACCTTGGACCCCACGGCGTAGCCGTTAACCTTCTGGTCCTGGATGGTCTTGGTGACCTCGACCTTCTCGTTCTTGGGGTAGACGTGAACGTCGTAGACCCAGTTACCCTCCTGACCCGCAGCGGTGTTCGGGGTGGGAACGGTGACAACGAAAGGCTTGGCCTTCTGAACGATGTTGCTGGGGGTCTTGGTCTCGCACACGAGGTAGGCCTTGACCGGCATACCGCTGATGGTTGCCGCACCGGAGGTATCCGTATCCGGCGACGCCATCCCTGCCTCGAAACCGTAGCCATCCAGCTTAGGGTTGGCCGGGTCTGCGCAGGCGCTGTCCGGAATCGCCCCGGACGCTGACAAGGCACTGACCTTGTTCCAGCCCGCAGGATCCTTGAGGTTGATCCCAGTGATCGGGTAGGCAGTGAACTGAACACCCGCGACTGCGGCTCCAGCAGTACCACCGGCAGTACCACCATCGACGGTGCCAATGGGGTTACCGTCCCCGGTGAGGTGCTTGTGAATGACCAAGGAGCCCTGAGCGCTCTCCTTGATGTTTCCGTAGTTGGCGTCCTCAGCCTGAGCCATGGGGGCCAGACCGAGCACGGCCAGAGTGAGGACACCGGCTGCGGCAGCAGCCCGACGCCCCAACGTGCTGGCGTTGTACTTCATGGGTTGGGATTCCTTTCACTGTGCGCCGCGGGGAGATGCGAACGCGTGACAGAGGTGTGGATAGGGAGTGCTTCTCCGGTAGACGACTCCGTCTTGCCCGACGGCGTCACCGGCGCCTCCGACCTTTCATGCACGGGCCGGCGGACGAATCAGTCCAGGTTGCGGTGACGGCGCCTCCTTAAAAGTCCAGTGGAGATCGCGACAGCGGAAACAACCGCACCCGCAATCAGGAAGATGTACGCACCACGCCCACCCGTCAAAGGCAAACGAGGGGTGACCACCTTCTCGTTGGTGAAGGCCTTCGAGAAGGAGTACTGGAGGGCATTGGGTTTGATGGCGAAGCTGCGGCTCGTCGTGTCAAGCCGGTAGCCCGCGGGAGCCCTCTTTTCCACCAGGGAGTAGGAACGCGTGTCCCAGGGCAGACCGGTCACGGTGAAGGAACCGGCGGCGGGGTCCGTGTCGGCGTAGGGGCCGCCCGGGCACCGTCCTCTGCCACCGGCGATGACACAGTCGGTGACGGTGGTCCTGGCCGGGACTCCGGGGCCGCTGAGCGTCCACTCCGAGCCGCCAAGGGCGTGCCCGCTCGTGTCCTGTTTCTTCCAGGACACCGATCCGGTCAGACGCTGATTGGTCACGGCGCCCTTGGCGACGCCCGTGGTGTCCTTCAAGCCGGCTTTGAGGTTGGCGCCGGAGACGTCGTCGAAGACCAGAGTCTTCTCCAGACGCTGGTAGCCGCTGGGAGCGGTCTTCTCGGTGACGGAGTAGCTCCCCCACGGCAGCCCGGTGACGTCGAAGACGCCGGGAGCCGGGTTGGTGTCCTTGTAGGCGCCGGTGCGGCAGCCGGCCGCCTGGCAGTCCTCGACGACGGTGCCGGAAGGGACGCCGGGACCGGTGAGCGTCCACGTGGTGCCGCCCAAGGGCGTCTTGCCGTCCTGATCGACCTTGGTCCAGGACAGCGCCCCGGGCTTGGTCGTGTTGGTGACCGAGCAGGTGATGCGATCGGTTCCCCTCACCCGGATAGTGGATCCGGACAGGCTCGAGCCGCCCCAGTTACCGACCGTGCCGGGGGTTTGAGAACAGCGCCATGCGCTCGCCTCGTACCCTGGCGCCTGGGGGTTCGTGGAGGACTCGCTGAGCCCGTACTGTCCTGGACGCGTGACCTTGATCCCGGTGTCGACGGTGCCGGTCACCTGCAGGGATGCGGCGCCGCCGTTGCCCTGCTGGGCCTTGAGGGTCCACTGGTCGGCCCCGAGGGCCTTGACCTGCCCGGTGTAGGGGGCCTGGACGTTCTTGACGAGCTGGATGGTGGGGACGCGAACGGCGAGCCGGTAGTCCTCAACCTCACCGTCCATCGTGCTGCCGGTGGGTTTGAGGTCGACGCCTGCTTTAGCCGTCCGCACCCGCAGGTAGGTGTGGGGCTGAGATCCGGTTTCCCCGTCGATGCTGCGTACGACGTCCTCGGGCACGGTCCATCTCAACGTGGCATTCGACCTGCCGTCACACGTCACCTGGGCGCTCTTCTCGGCGGGATCGAACACACCGTTGTGGTTCCAGTCGATCCAGCCGGCGACTGCTCCCCCTCCGTTGCAACGGGCGTTGAGGGTGACGTTCTGGCCCGGAGCGGTTTCGATGCCTGCGGCGGGGATGGTGACACCGTCCTCGTCGTTGCCGTACCAGCCGTCGTTGTCATCGCCGTCGGCCCCGTCGCTGAAATGCTGCTGGGACTCGGCGTCGATCAAGGAGCCCAGGTAGGGTCCGGAGGCGTACATGCGGGTGGTGTTGATGAGACGGCCGCCGAAGAGGTCGTAGCCGTTTCGGTTCGTGACCTCACCGCCGTCCCACTTGGGCTGCAGGAGAGCAGAGGCGCTGCCGTAGGAAGCGGGGGCATCCCCGAAGTCGGTGGCCAGGACCAGCCCCAGGGCGACGGCGGAGTAGCCGGATCCTTGCATGGTGATGGTGGCGCTAGTCGCCCCTTCCATGAACATGGACACTGCGGGCCCGCCGATGCCGTTGGGCTTGGAGTAGCCTCCGCCGTTCTGGTAGACGCACTCCTGCGCCGTGTTGTCTAACCGCAGGGTGCGGTTCCCGTTGGACAGGGTCGCGCGGGTAGTGACCGGCCGCCCGGTGCCTCCTCTCGTGTCGGTGCAGTTACTGGAGCGCCCGCCGTCGAGGAGGCGCCAGGTGACTCTCTGGTTGTTGGGGACCTGGGCCTGGATCCACTCGCCGTCGAAGGGCTCATTGGTGCTCCCGGGGTTGGAGGCCTCGGCGTCGGCGAAGACCAGACCGTTGAGGCCCACCGGCGTGGAGCTGCCGTCGGGGGCCTGGAGGGTCGCCGAGCAGGAGACGTCGAAGCTGATGCGCGAGTATCCGCCCGTGGGGGTGCGGTCCGCCCGGCGGTCGTTCTTGTCCTTGCCGTCCCAGGTCTTGTCCCCGTTGTAGGCGTAGCCGTTGGCCAGCCCAATGACCATCTGGTTGTGGTTGACGTAGTCCCTCGGGTACGTCAGACCACTGTGCCACTCCGAGCTGCCGTCGCTCCAGCCCCCGGCGCCCCCGATGTTGTAGAGGTTGTCGAGGATATCGCCGGCCCAGGTACCGGGAATGGTGGCGACCAGCGGGCCACGAGCAAGATCGTCAGGAAACCCCTTCTGATGGCCAATGTGCTTGAGATTGGACAGGTTGCAGGTGGTGACTAGATAGCCGGCCTCCCCCATGTCGCGGTAGTTGGTGAAGGTCTTGCGCTGCCCGTAGTCGAGCACGGGGACATTCGGCTTGGTTTGGCCGGCGAAGTTGCTGTCATAGTCCGCCCACTGGAGCCACTGGATAGTGTCCCGGTACCAGCTGGTACCGCCCTGGGCGAAGACCGCCGGAAGCGCATCGGCTGGAAGCCCCCTCGGGGCCGCCCCGGCAGAAGGCTGCTCAGTGCCCACGAGCGCCGCTGCGACGCAGGTGAGTGCCGCAGCGCCGGCGACGAGCTTACGCAGGCGAGGCAGAATGGCACGACGACGCGGCAAAGGAAACACTCCACTTCATGAGAACTCAACGGCACTGGGCTCGCCCGCAAATGGGCGTCGACATCCAGGTGCCTGGTGACAGTGGATAACCTAGTTGACGAAATCGGGCAATACGGGATCGGTGATGGATCTGAAATCGTCCGTTATAGCATTGCGACACCATTCATTACGCCGGTATCACAAAAACTAGGAAATAGTGTCATTCACATTTCTATTCATATTCGCGGTAGGCCGCGCCATTGCCCATGGTGGAACACAAAAAAGACCTCCCCGGTCAGAGCGGCTGCTCTGACCGGGGAGGTCTGGTGCTACGCGGAGGCGCGAGGCGTCAGAGGGTCACTTGATGACCTTGGTGACGCGGCCGGAGCCGACGGTACGGCCACCCTCACGGATGGCGAAGCCGAGGCCCTCCTCCATGGCGATGGGCTGGATGAGCTCGACGGTCATCTCGGTGGTGTCGCCGGGCATGACCATCTCGGTGCCCTCGGGGAGGGTGATGACACCGGTGACGTCCGTGGTACGGAAGTAGAACTGCGGACGGTAGTTCGAGTAGAAGGGGTTGTGGCGGCCGCCCTCGTCCTTGGTGAGGATGTAGACGTGGCCCTCGAACTCGGTGTGCGGGGTGATGGAGCCGGGCTTGCAGACGACCTGACCGCGCTCGACGTCCTCGCGACGGGTGCCGCGCAGGAGCAGACCGCAGTTCTCGCCGGCCCAGGCCTCGTCCATCTGCTTGTGGAACATCTCGATACCGGTGACCGTGGTCTTCTGGGCCTCGCGGATACCGAGGATCTCGACCTCGGAGTTGATCGGGAGCTTGCCGCGCTCCACACGACCGGTGACGACGGTGCCGCGACCGGTGATGGTGAAGACGTCCTCGATGGGCATGAGGAAGGGCTTGTCCATGTCACGCTCAGGGGTGGGGATGTACTCGTCCACCGCGTCCATGAGCTCCTTGATCTTGCCGGCCCACTCGGCGTCGCCCTCGAGGGCCTTGAGAGCGGAGACACGGATGACGGGAGCCTCGTCGCCGTCGTAGTCCTGGGAGGACAGCAGCTCGCGCACCTCCATCTCAACCAGGTCGAGGAGCTCCTCGTCGTCCACCATGTCGGACTTGTTGAGGGCCACGAGGAGGGCGGGGACGCCCACCTGGCGGGCGAGCAGGACGTGCTCACGGGTCTGAGCCATCGGGCCGTCGGTGGCGGCGACCACGAGGATCGCGCCATCCATCTGGGCGGCACCGGTGATCATGTTCTTGATGTAGTCGGCGTGCCCGGGGGCGTCGACGTGCGCGTAGTGACGCTTGGCGGTCTCGTACTCGACGTGCGCGATGTTGATGGTGATACCGCGCTGACGCTCCTCAGGAGCCTTGTCGATCTCGTCGAAGGGGGTGAAGGGGTTCAGCTCGGGGTACTCGTCGTGCAGAACCTTGGAGATCGCAGCGGTCAGCGTCGTCTTACCGTGGTCGACGTGACCGATCGTTCCGATGTTGACGTGCGGCTTGGTCCGCTCGAACTTGGCCTTGGCCACTGGTGTCCTCCTGGGACTCGGGTAGTTCTCTTCGTCGGGATTCGACTAGCACACATGCTAGCCGCCCGGGCGTCGAGAGTCTCTACTGGTGGATGTTGGAAATCTTACTGAACTGGGTCCCGGTCGGCACCCGAGGGGCGCCGCCGGGCCGGGGTCCGCCACGGTTGCGTGCAGCCGGCACGGACCCCGGTGGCAGGACGTCAGGCGCCCTTGACCTTGGCGATGATCTCGTCGGCGACGTTCTTGGGAACCTCGGCGTACGAGTCGAAGGTCATGGAGTACACGGCGCGCCCCTGCGTCTTGGAGCGCAGGTCACCGACGTAGCCGAACATCTCCGACAGGGGCACGTTGGCGCGGATGACCTTGACGCCGACGGCGTCCTCCATCGAGGCGATCATGCCGCGACGGGAGTTGAGGTCACCGATGACGTCGCCCATGTACTCCTCGGGAGTACGGACCTCGACGGCCATGACGGGCTCGAGGAGGACCGGTGAGGCCTTCTTGGCGCCTTCCTTGAACGCCATGGAGCCGGCGATCTTGAAGGCCATCTCGGAGGAGTCGACCTCGTGGTAGGCACCGTCGATGAGGGTCGCCTTGATGTCCACCATCGGGTAGCCGGCCAGGACACCGGTGAGCATGGCGTCCTGGACCCCGGCGTCCACGCTGGGGATGTACTCGCGGGGCACGCGACCACCGGTGACGGCGTTGGCGAACTCGTAGTGCGCCTTCTCGCCGTCGGCGGTCTCGGCGGCCTCGTCAGCCGCGAGGGGCTCGAAGCTCATCTGCACCTTGGCGAACTGGCCGGAGCCACCCGTCTGCTTCTTGTGGGTGTACTCGACCTTGTCCACCTTCTTGCGGATGGTCTCGCGGTAGGCGACCTGCGGGGCGCCCACGTTGGCCTCGACCTTGAACTCTCGGCGCATGCGGTCCACGAACACGTCCAGGTGGAGCTCGCCCATACCGCCGATGACGGTCTGGCCGGTCTCGTCGTCGAGGGAGACAGTGAAGGTGGGGTCCTCCTCGGAGAGCTTCTGGATGGCCACACCCAGCTTCTCCTGGTCGCCCTTGGTCTTGGGCTCGATGGCCACGTGGATGACCGGGTCCGGGAAGGTCATGGACTCCAGGACGATCGGGGAGCCCTGGGCACACAGGGTGTCACCGGTGGTGACGTCCTTGAGGCCGATGAAGGCGTAGATGTGGCCGGCGTGGGCCTCCTCCACCGGGTTCTCCTTGTTGGAGTGCATCTGGAAGAGCTTTCCGATGCGCTCCTTCTTGCCCTTGGTGGCGTTGAGGACCATCTCGCCCTGGGAGACCTTGCCGGAGTAGACGCGCACGTAGACGAGCTTGCCGTAGAAGGGGTGGGTGGCCACCTTGAAGGCCAGGGCGGAGAAGGGAGCCTTCTCGTCGGCCGGACGGGTGAGCACCTCCTCCTCGTTACCGACGGCGTGGCCCTCGACGTCGGGGACGTCGAGCGGGGAGGGCAGGTAGTCCAGGACGGCGTCGAGCACGGGCTGGATGCCCTTGTTCTTGAAGGCGGACCCGGCCAGGACCGGGAAGGCCTCACCGGCCACGGTGAGCTTGCGGATACCGGACTTGAGCTCGGCAATGCTGAGCTCCTCGCCCTCGAGGTACTTCTCCATGAGGGCGTCGTCGGCCTCGGCGACCGTCTCGATCAGCTGGGCGCGCAGCTCCTCGGCCTTGGCGACCAGCTCGGAGGGGATCTCCTCGTACTCGACGATCGAGCCGCGGGTCTCCTTGCCGTCGGCGTCCTTCTCGGGGAAGCGGATGGCCCGCATCTCCAGGACGTCGACGAGGCCGGAGAACTCGTTCTCGGCACCGATCGGGAAGTTGAGGACGATCGGGGTGGCGTGGAGACGGTCGCGGATGGTCTGGACGGAGAAGTCGAAGTCGGCGCCCAGCTTGTCCATCTTGTTGATGTAGCAGATACGCGGGACGTTGTACTTGTCCGCCTGACGCCACACCGTCTCCGACTGCGGCTCCACACCCTCCTTGCCGTCGAAGACCGCCACGGCGCCGTCGAGCACGCGCAGGGAGCGCTCGACCTCGACCGTGAAGTCCACGTGTCCGGGGGTGTCGATGATGTTGATCTGGTTGTTCTTCCAGAAGCATGTGGTGGCCGCGGAGGTGATGGTGATACCGCGCTCCTGCTCCTGCTCCATCCAGTCCATCGTCGAGGCGCCGTCGTGCGTCTCGCCGATCTTGTAGTTGATGCCCGTGTAGAACAGGATGCGCTCTGTCACGGTGGTCTTACCGGCATCGATGTGGGCCATGATGCCGATGTTGCGGACCTTGGTGAGGTCTGTCAGCACGTCAAGTGCCACTGGTGGTGTCCTTCGTTCGTGTGGGGTACGGAGCTGATTCCGGCACTACCAGCGGTAGTGGGCGAAGGCCTTGTTGGACTCGGCCATGCGGTGCATGTCCTCGCGGCGCTTGACCGCTGCGCCCAGGCCGTTGGAGGCGTCGAGAATCTCGTTCATGAGACGCTCGGTCATGGTGTTCTCGCGGCGCTGACGGGAGAAGTCCACGAGCCAGCGCAGCGCCAGGGTGGTGGCGCGGCCGGGGCGGACCTCGACGGGCACCTGGTAGGTGGCGCCACCGACGCGACGGGAGCGAACTTCCAGGGCGGGGCGGATGTTGTCCAGAGCGCGCTTGAGGACCGAGACCGGGTCCTGGTCCGTCTTGGAGCGCACGCCCTCCAGGGCGCCGTAGACGATCCGCTCGGCGGTGGACTTCTTGCCGTCCAGCAGGACGCGGTTGACGAGCTGGGTGACGACCGGCGAGCCGTAGACGGGGTCGACGACGAGCGGGCGCTTGGGTGCGGGACCCTTACGAGGCATTACTTCTTCTCCTTCTTGGCGCCGTACTTGGAACGTGCCTGCTGGCGGCCCTTGACACCCTGGGTGTCGAGGGCGCCGCGCACGATGTGGTAGCGGACACCGGGAAGGTCCTTCACACGACCACCGCGCACGAGCACGATGGAGTGCTCCTGGAGGTTGTGGCCCTCACCGGGGATGTAGGCCGTGACCTCGATACCGGTGGACAGGCGCACACGGGCGACCTTACGAAGGGCGGAGTTCGGCTTCTTGGGGGTCGTGGTGTACACGCGGGTGCACACGCCACGGCGCTGCGGACTGGCCTTGAGCGCTGGCGTCTTGGACGCGGAGCGCTTCGTCGAGCGGCCCTTGCGGACCAGCTGCTGAATGGTAGGCACTACTGATTCTCCATGGGGACGTGAGTCTTGATCTGGCTGCTGCCTGCGTGCCGGGCCGCTCCCCCATTGGTGGCTCGACGGCGCACGTCACCGCGGAGAGGGCCGGCCCGCCGGGGTCGGGGCGAGCCCGATGACGACGTCCGGAGCCCCGCAGTCAGGGGCCCGTCGGTTCCCGCCGCGGCAGACCCGCGTCACGATGTCGCACCTGAGCCGAGCAGGCCTGAGGCCTGGACGAAGTCGACGTCGCTGGGAACGGAATGGAGATGCGGTGACCCGTCTGCGGGCACCGTCGGCCAGGTTACCCGTTCGCAGCAGGAGGGCGCCAGGGTGAAGGGAGAGGTGAGGGCGTGGTGCTGGACACGCGACAGGAGCGCGGGGAAAGGTGCGGAGCACCTCGACGTCGACGGCCGAAGGCTCACGGGAGGGGGCGCGAGGTTCAGGCGATATTTCCGCCTTTCCCTACCTCGAAGGCGACGAGCGTGCGAGAGTGTGGAGGTGAATGTCCCCGCACTACTGGTCGCCATCGCCGTCGGCGGTGCAGCCATCGCAGTCGTCACCCGCCCGGTCTCGGCCTTCGCCCGACGGTACGTATCCGACCTGGAACAGGCCGGGGCGCAGACCGGGGCCGCCTCACCCGGTGACACCGCCACCGAGTCGGCCACCTTCCACGCGCAGTGGTTGCTGGCGCCCGCCTCTCAGGGGGTTCTGGCCGCCCTTCTGTGCGGAGTGACGCTCATGCGGGGAGCGGCCGGCGGGGCGTGGGGCGAGGTGATTGTCGCCCTTCCCCTCGTGGCGCTGCTCGGCGCGGCGTGCAGCGTCGACGCCGTGTGCCACCGCCTGCCCAACCGCATTCTCGCTCGGGCCGCCATGTGGACCGGTACGGCAACCACGGCCCTCGCCCTGTTCAGCGCGACCACGGGGACACCCTTGCCCGAAGCGGGTTGGGCTGTGTTGCGGCCCGTTCTGTGCGCGGTGAGTGCCGGCGTCGTCGTGGGGGCCATGGCGCTGCTGCCCGGTTCGGGAATGGGGCTGGGGGATGCGAAGCTGTGTGCGGTTCTTGGGCTGTGGCTCGGATACTTCGGCGGGACCTACGCGACAATGGGCATCATCATGGGGTTCTTCATCGGCGGGATCATCGCCGTGGCACTCATGATCAGTCGCCTGGCCGGCCGCAAGACGCTCATCGCCTTCGGCCCCTACCTGTCGCTAGGAGGCTGGTTGGCATGGATGCTCGCAGTGGCGTGACTCCGCAGGACGATTGTTCGCACTTACCCCTGTTCGCACTTACCCCCAGCGCACATCGACGTGGCGGTTGGCGGCCTTGCCGGCCTCATTGACGCTGCCGTCCGCATTGGTCTCGGAGGCCACGGGTTCGCTCTCCCCCTTGCCGGAGGACTGGACGTTCAGGGAGGGTACCTTGGAGGTCAGGTAGTCGGCGACGGCCTTGGCCCGTTGCTCGGAGAGTGTCTGGTTGTATGCGTCGTCGGCGACGGAGTCCGTGTGCCCCACCACGGTGACCGTGGCCGGCGCCTTGCCGTTCCAGCGGCTGACGATCTCGTCGAGCACCTGCTTGGCCCGGTCGGTCAGGGCCGAGGAGTCGACGTCGAAGGTGACGTCACCGGATAGTGAGGCCACCGTGGTCTTGCCGTCCGAGGAGTAGGTGACCGCGCTGTCCGAGCTGCTTGAGCGCGACACCGGCGTGACAACGCGGTCCACGGTCTGAGCCACCCGGGGGTTGCCCGGCCCTGCGCTCTCCGGTTGCTTGGTGATCGTCGTCGGGTCGGCTGTGGCGCTGTTGCTCGCAGCCGCCAACGGGCGGCCCGCTTGCGGTGCTGCGGGTAAGGCAGCAGCCCCGGCGGACACTGACCACGATGTTGCCCACACGGCGACGGCCGCGGTGGCAAGCACCCCGGACCGAGGCCGACGCTTGGCGCCCCTTGCCCATCCCCCATTCATCTGCCGTCTCATCGGGCCACCGCCACGTTGCTGAAGGTGCCTCCATTCGGGATGGTGATGGTGACGTTCTTCGCCTCGGCCGGTACACCGGTGAAGGTCGCCTGGAGCGCGATCGTCTGACCGGGTTGGATGAACTCCGTGAGGCCACTGGAGCACAGGCAGCCGCCCTGGGAGTCGTAGGAGACGCGGTAGATGCTTGAGGAGGACGGTTCGATGAGCGTCAAGCCGTCGGCGTTGTTCGTGCTCCCTCCCGGGCTCGCCTTTCCACTGGGCTGAGGCACCGAGTCGTCTCCATCAGAGAATGAGTCGTATATCCACATGTCATTCTTCTTGTCATTATTCGTCACGGAGAACATGACGGTCACCGTCGTGCCCGCACCGGACACGGAGTTCAGGGAAACAGTCCCGGGTTTACTGTCAACGGTCGTGGGATGCGACTCAATGGCCGCACCATGACCACCGCCCCCGGCCTGCGCCGACTTCGGCGCTGACGCCGACGCCGAGGTCGAGGTCGAGGTCGACACCCCCTTCTCACCCGAGGAGCCCCCTGGCAGCTGGCAGGACGCCAGGGTTGCCGCCATTCCAATGGCGCTCATGGCGGCCAGAACTCGCTTCGAAGCAGTCATCATGATGGAACCTCCGTTGCTCTCGATCAGGCCACATCGACCTGAGGAATACTGAGACCCTATGCAGCACCCATCATTCGAGAAATGGGGAGGCTCCCACGGGGAAATATCGTGGAGTACCCGGGGTACACGCGGGGAGACCGAGAGAATCCGTGTACTCCCCATGGAGTTATGGGGAGTACACGGGGAGCGACGGGGAGTACCCGGGTAGCCCTGCTTGCTAGGGAGATTACGTTACGATTACACTCTGTCTTTGAGAAATTTCGGCGGACCCATGAAGGAGTTCTCGTGTTGCCCGTGTTGTCTGGTTTGTCTTGTGTTCCTTCGGCACCGTCTCGTCGGTCTTTCGTGGCCTTCTCGGCCCTGGCGGGACTCGGGTTGCCGGTGCTGGCGGGTTGCGACCTACCGGGGGCATCGAAGGACAAGGGAGGGGCGGCATCCCCGTCGGGCTCCACAGCCTCAGCTAGGGGAACTGCCTCGGCCAGCGCCCCGGCTAAGGCCGGTAGCACCGAGTGGCAGAAGCTCGACGGTCACGTCATGGGCCACAAGGTGAGCGTGGAGGTCTCCCCCGTCGTCCGCCAGGACGACAAGACCTCATACATCGCCCTGAAGCTCACCCGCGCATCCGACGACGCCTCCATCGACGCCGTCCAAGCCAGCTCCTACGAAGACGACAGCGGCAACAAGCTGAGCATCTCCAACTACCTGGGAGTGCCGTCAATCTTCCGCCCGGGTACAGGGGCCTCCCTGGTCAAGCTCCTGGACACCGCCTCGGGGCGCGTGTGGAGCGCCATCAACGGCAGCGGACTGTTCCTCGAGCTCGCCCCCGGCGAGGACATGACCTCCTACCTGTCCTTCGGCAAGGTCGACACCGACACCGTCACCGTCATGGTCCCCATGGCCGGCTTCACCACCGTCTCAGTCCTGGACGCCGGTTCCGCCAAGAAGGCCAAAATCGACCCGTCCATCGCCCAGGCCGCACTCAAACAGTCCTCCAACGACGCCCCCGAGCTCGCCGACCCCGTCGCCATCGAGCGCTACACCCGGGCCCTGGACGACTCCACCAGCACCCACGCCGGAGGCAAGGACATCACCGTCACCCTCGCATCAGACGTCACCTTCGCCTCAGACTCAGCCGACCTCGCCTCAGGAGCTGAGGCTCAGCTCCAGACCGTCGCCACCCAGCTCGGCCAGCACCCTGACGGCGGGACCCTGACCATTGTGGGGCACACCGACGACATCCAGGACGACGCCTACAACCAGACCCTCTCCGAGAAACGAGCCAACGCCGTCAAGACCCGCCTCGAACAGCTCACCAGCCTCGACAAGTGGAAGACATCCGTCTCCGGCAAGGGCGAGTCCGAGCCCAAGATCAAGGACACCACCGACGAAGCCCGCGCCGCCAACCGACGAGTCGAGATCACCCTGACCCCCACCGGCGGCACCACCCCCAAGAACAACACCACCCCCACCCCCACCAGCAGCAGCGGCAACGGTGGTGGCAAGCTGCCCGACCCCCAGGGACCCGTCGCCAAGGGCCCCGAGGGCGTCACCCTCACCTCCAAGGGACTCGACACCAGCGGACAGGTCACCATCACCCTTGACCACGTCACCCGCTCTGACGGCTACCTCCTGGGCACCCTCACCTGCACCGTCAAGGACGGCTCCACCGGAGCACCACTCCACCAGCTGCTCGACGACCCCGAGACAGCCCTGACCAACCAACGCTCCGAGAGCGGCGCCCTGTCAACCTTCCTCGCCAGCGACGGCCTGACCCTCTTAGCAGGAGGTGAGCGCATCTTCCCCGCCGACTACCTTGACGCCGACGTCGAACACCATCTCCCCCTGACCGAACTACGCCTCCTGGACCACCTCAAGACCGGCACCACCACCATCTGCGTCGTCTGGCCCGACCCCGGCGGCGACACCATCACCCTCGACCACCCCGACGGCAAATACTCAACCCCAGACACCGCCTACCGCCTCACCGACATCCCCGTCAAGAACAGCTGAAGGGACCCGCAGCCATGCGTCGTCGCGTGTTTCTCTCCGGAGCGATCCTGACCGGTGTCGGGATGCCGATGCTGGCCGGGTGCAAACTGCCCTGGCAGTCGAAGCATCAGGCCGGCCCGGCTTCGGCGTCGGCCTCTGCGGGTGGGGCGTCAGGGGCGGCCGTGCCTGCGGCGTCGGCGGTGCCGCAAGGCTGGCAGGAGCTCGACGCCCACGTCATGGGCCACAAGGTGAGCGTGGAGGTCTCCCCTGTCATCCGCCAGGACAAGACCTCGTACATCGCCGTGAAGCTCACCCGCGCATCCGACGACGCCTCCATCGACGCCGTCAACGCCCATCCCTTCAGTGACAACAACAACAGGGTCGTTCTCTCAAGCTACTTAGGGGCTCCAACCATCTTTCGACCTGGCGCCGGCGCCGACCTGGTCAAGCTGCTTGATACCGGCTCCGGGCGCGTGTGGAGCGCCGTCGACGGCAGCGGCGGAATGCTAGAGCTCACCCCAGGCAAGGAGATCATCTCCTACCTGTCCTTCGGCAAGGTCGACACCGATACCGTCACCGTCATGGTCCCCATGGCCGGCTTCACCACCGTCTCCGTCCTGGACGCCAACGACGCCAAGAAAGCCAAGGTTGACCTGAGCACAGCCCAAACCGAAATCGACAAGTACCCGCGCGCTGCTCCCGAGCTCGCCGACCCCGTCGCCATCGAGCGCTACGCCCGTGCCCTGGACGACTCCACCAGCACCCACGCCGGCAGCAAGGACATCACCGTCACCCTCGCATCAGACGTCACCTTCGCCTCCGACTCAGCCGACCTCACCTCCGCCGCCGACGCCCAGCTCAAGACCGTCGCCGGCCAGCTCGGTCAGTACCCCGACGGCGGCACACTCACCATCGTGGGGCACACCGACGACGTCCAGGACGACGCCTACAACCAGACCCTCTCCGAGAAACGAGCCAACGCCGTCAAGACCCGCCTCGAACAGCTCACCAAGCTCGACAAGTGGCAGACATCCGTGTCCGGCAAGGGCGAGTCCGAGCCCAAGATCAAGGACACCAGCGACGAAGCCCGCGCGGCCAACCGACGAGTCGAGATCACCCTGACCCCCACCGGCGGCACCACCCCCAAGAACAACACCACCCCCACCCCCAACAGCAGCAGCACCGCCACCCCCAGCAGCAGTGGTGGTGGCAAGCTGCCCGACCCCCAGGGCCCCGTCGCCAAAGGCCCCGAAGGCGTCACCCTCACCCCCAAGAGCGGCGACACCAGCGGAGAGGTCATCATCACCCTCGACCACGTCACCCGCACTGGCGGCTACCTCCTGGGCACCGTCACCTGCACCGTCAAGGACGGCTCCACCGGCGCACAACTCCACCCCCTCCTCCAGGACCCCCAGACGGCCCTGAGCAACCAGCGCAACGAGGACGGCAGCGCCTTCGTAACCCAGTTCGCCAGCGACGGCCTGACCCTCCTCAGCAACGGCGAGCGTATCTTCCCCGCCGACTACAGCGACGCCTACAACAAGCAGCACCTCCCCCTGACCGAGCTCAACCTCAGCGACCACCTCAAGACCGGCACCACCACCGTCTGCGTCGTCTGGCCCGACCCCGGCGGCGACACCATCACCCTCGACCACGCCAAAGGCAAGTACTCCATCCCAGACACTGCCTACCGCCTCACCGACATCCCCGTCAAGAACAGCTGAAAGGACCCGTTCCGATGCGTCGTCGTGTGTTTCTGTCCGGATCGTTCCTGACCGGTGTGGGCTTGCCGCTGCTGACCGGGTGTAAGCTTCCCTGGCGGTCGAAGCGTCAGCCCGCCTCCTCCTCAGCAGCGTCGGCGTCGGCGGGCAAGGCATCGGGCGTGCCTGCGGCGTCGGGGGCGCCGCAGGGCTGGCAGGAGCTTGATGCTCACGTCATGGGCCACCACCTGGGGATCCAGGTCTCACCGCTGGTGCGCCGCGACGAGACGACCACCGTGCTGGTCCTGAAGCTGACGCGGGCCAAGGACGACCCCGCGGTCAAGGACATCGCAGACGCCGCCGGCGACGGCAGCAACACCTTCGAGGCGTCCTTGCCTTTGTCACGCCCCGGTATGTTGAGGAGATCCGACTGGGGCGCCAACGGGGTACGTCTGCTGGACCTGCCCACCAACCGGGTGTGGCTAGCCACCGGCAGCGTGGAGAACAAGGTCAAGGACAACCACAACAACCTGCCGCTCAAGCCGGGTGCGTCCACCAGCTGCTTCGTGCTCTTCGGGGCGGTGGATGCCAAGGAGGTCACCGTCTTCGTCCCCCAGGCCGGATTCGTCACCGTCAACGTCCTCGACAGCAGCGCCGCAGCAGCCTCCGGCATCGACTTCAAAGCCATCGACAAGGCCTTCGACAGCGTCGCCAACCCCAACTACGAGGCCAAGCCCGACCAGGCGCTGGCCGCCCCGGTGCCCATTGAGCGCTACACTCGGGCACTGGACGACTCCACCAGCACCCACACCGGAAGCAAGGACATCACCGTCACCCTCGCATCAGACGTCACCTTCGCCTCCGACTCCGCCGACCTCACCCCCGCCGCCGACGCCCAGCTCCAGACGGTGGCCGGCCAGCTGGCCCAGTACCCCGACGGCGGGACCCTGTCCATTGTGGGGCACACCGACGACGTCCAGGACGACGCCTACAACCAGACCCTGTCCGAGAAGCGCGCCAACGCCGTCAAAACCCGCCTCGAACAGCTCACCAAACTCGACAAGTGGCAGACATCCGTGTCCGGCAAGGGCGAGTCCGAGCCCAAGGTCAACGACACCAGCGACGAGGCCCGCGCCGTCAACCGACGCGTCGAGATCACCCTGACCCCCACCGGCGGCACCACGACCAAGACCACTACCCCGTCCGCTGGAACCGGTTCCTTGCCCGAGACCAAGGGCCCCGTCGCCAAGGGCTCTGAAGGCGTCACCGTCAAGCATGTCAGTGGCAACAGCCAGGTCACCATCACCATCGACCACGTCACCCGCTCTGGCGGATACCTCCTCGGCCAGCTCCACACCACCATCAACGCGAAGAAGGGCTCCGCCCCCAACGGCCTCGAGCACTGGCTCAGCGACAAAGAGGCTCTCTTCTCCAACTCCCGCAGCGAGGACGGCAGCAACGAGGCCACCGAGGTCTCTTCCGACGGGTTGACCCTCCTGGCCGCAGGCGAGCGCATCTACCCAGCCGACTACATCGACGCCGGCTTCAAGACCCACGTCCCCCTCACCGAGCTCCAGCTCACTCCCCCTATCAAGGCCGGCACCACCACCATCTGCGTCATCTGGCCCGACCCCGGCGGCGACACCGTCACCCTCGACCACGCAGCAAACAGGAAAGAAGTCGCCGACTTCGCCTTCCGCCTCACCGACATCCCCGTCAAGAACAGCTGAAGGGACCCGCAGCCATGCGTCGTCGTGTGTTTCTGTCCGGTGCGATCCTGACCGGTGTGGGCTTGCCGCTGCTGACCGGGTGTAAGCTTCCCTGGCGGTCGAAGCGTCAGACCGGCTCGGCGTCGGCGTCGGCAGGTGGGGCGTCAGGGACGGCCGTGCCTGCGGCGTCGGCGGCGCCGCAGGGCTGGCAGGAGCTCGACGCCCACGTCATGGGCCACCACCTGGGGATCCAGATCTCACCGCTGGTGCGCCGCGACGAGACGACCACCGTGCTGGCCCTGAAGCTGACGCGGGCCAAGGACGACGCCGCAGTCAAGGAGGTCTCAGACTCCTTGAACGACCACGGCAGTAACGTCTTCGAGGCGGCTCGGCCGCTGGCACGTCAAGGCGGCAATAGGACCTATGAACCGGCTGCGGGTGGGGTGCGTTTGCTGAACCTGTCCACCGGCCGGGTGTGGTTGGCCACCACCGGCGTGGAGAACAAGGTCAAGGACAACCACAACAACAAGCTGTCGCTCAAGCCGGGTGAGTCCACCAGCTGCTTCGTGCTCTTCGGGGCGGTGGACGCCAAGCAGGTCACCGTCTTCGTTCCCCAGGCCGGCTTCGTCACCGTCAACGTCCTCGACAGCGGCGCCGCAGCAGCCTCCGGCATCGACTTCAAAGCCGTCGACAAGGCCTTCGATGACGTCATCAGCTACTCCCGGGACGAGTCCAAGCCCGACCAGGCACTGGAGGCCCCGGTGCCCATTGAGCGCTACACCCGGGCCTTGGACGATTCCACCAGCACCCACACGGACAGCAAGGACATCACCGTCACCCTCGCCAGTGATGTCACCTTCGCCTCCGACTCCGCCGACCTCACCCCCGCCGCCGACGCCCAGCTCAACACCGTCGCCGACCAACTGGCCCAGTACCCCGACGGCGGGACCCTGTCCATTGTGGGGCACACTGACGACGTCCAGGACGACGCCTACAACCAGACCCTCTCCGAGAAACGAGCCAACGCCGTCAAGACCCGCCTCGAACAGCTCACCAAGCTCGACAAGTGGCAGACATCCGTGTCCGGCAAGGGCGAGTCCGAGCCCAAGATCAACGACACGACCGACGAGGCCCGCGCCGCCAACCGACGCGTCGAGATCACCCTGACCCCCACCGGCGGCACCACCCCTAAGAACACTGCCCCGTCCACCGGAACCGGTTCCTTGCCCGAGACCAAGGGACCGGTCGCCAAGGGCCCTGACGGCGTCACCGTCAAGCATGACAGTGGCGCCCAGCTCACCGTCACCCTGGACCACCTCACCCGCACCGGTGGCTACCTCCTCGGACAGCTCCACACCACCATCAACGCAAAGACGGACTCCGCCCCAGGTCTCTACAACTTCCTCGAGGACGATGAGTCCCCCCTCACCGGCTCTCGGGGCGAGACCGCCAGCAACGACGCTATCCGGACCGCCTCCAACGGGTTGACCCTCCTGGCCGGAGGCGAGCGCATCTACCCCGCCGACTACCTCGACGCGGAGTTCAAGGCCCATGTCCCTCTCACCGAGCTCGGAATCGGCCCCTTCATCAAGGCCGGCACCACCACCGTCTGCGTCGTCTGGCCCGACCCCGGCGGCAACACTGTCGCCCTCGACCACGCAGCACCCAGGAAGGAAGTCGCCGAGCTCGCCTACCGCCTCACCGACATCCCCGTCAAGAACAGCTGAAGCCCATCCGGGACTCTCGCAAGGACGGAGAGGTCGTCCCCGTCCTTGCGAGAGGGAGAGACAAGAACGGGGACAACCGGCTTCTCTGCTTCCCCGCCATCTGGAAGCTCCACCGACGGCTTCACCGTAGTCAGCCCGGCACCTTCGCGGACCATGGGCAGATGCCCCCGTGGAGGGCTCGTGCCGTCCCCAGGCAGGCCCCGAGGACGGCACGACCCCACGCACAGGTGAAGAACGGCGTCGGCCGCCTCCCGGATGAGGAGGCGGCCGACGCCGTCGTGAAGGAAAAGAGCCTCAGGCCTTGGTGACGTCCATCGGGATGCCGGGACCCATGGTGGTGGTCATGGTGGCCTTGAGGATGTAGCGGCCCTTCGAGGTCGAGGGCTTGAGGCGCAGGACCTCCTCCAGGGCGGCCTGGAAGTTCTCCGTCAGCTGCTCCTCGGTGAAGGAGGCCTTGCCGATGATGAAGTGGAGGTTGGAGGCGCGGTCCACGCGGAACTCGATACGGCCGCCCTTGATGTCGGAGACGGCCTTGGCCACATCCATCGTCACGGTGCCGGTGCGGGGGTTGGGCATGAGGCCACGGGGGCCCAGGACGCGGCCCAGGCGGCCGACCTTGCCCATGAGGTCAGGGGTGGCCACGGCGGCGTCGAAGTCCGTGTAGCCCTTGGCGACCTTCTCGATGAGCTCGTCGCCACCGACCTCGTCCGCGCCGGCGGCGCGGGCCTGCTCGGCCCGCTCACCCTGGGCGAAGACGACGACGCGGGCGGTCTTACCGGTACCGTGCGGCAGGGACACGGTGCCGCGGACCATCTGGTCCGCCTTGCGGGGATCGACCCCCAGGCGGAAGACGACGTCCACGGTGGCGTCGAACTTGGTGACAGAGGTGGACTTGGCCAGGTGAACGGCCTCGGCCGGGGTGTAGAGGACTCCGGACTGGATCTTCTCAGCCGCGGCGCGGTAGGCCTTGGAGCGCTTGGTCATCTGCTTCTCCTTGCAGTCGTGGTGTTCGGGCCGCGCGAGGCCCTTCCACGGTTTCGTATGGGGATTGAGTTGAGAGAGCCGGCGGGCCGGCGAGTGCCTCAGGCCTCGACGGTGATGCCCATGGAGCGGGCGGTGCCGGCGATGATCTTGGCGGCGGCCTCGATGTCGTTGGCGTTGAGGTCGGGCATCTTGGACTCTGCGATCTCACGCACCTGAGCCTGGGTCAGGGAGGCCACCTTCACGGTGTGGGGGGTGGCAGAGCCCTTGGGGACGCCCGCAGCCTTCTTAATGAGCTCGGCGGCCGGCGGGGTCTTGGTGATGAAGGTGAAGGAGCGGTCCTCGTAGACGGTGATCTCCACGGGGATGACGTTGCCGCGCTGCGACTCGGTCGCCGCGTTATACGCCTTGCAGAACTCCATGATGTTGACGCCGTGGGCACCCAGGGCGGGGCCGATCGGCGGAGCGGGGTTGGCCTGGCCGGCCTGGATCTGGAGCTTGATCAGCCCGGCGACCTTCTTCTTGGGGGCCATAGGAATGGGTCCTTCTTACTTGTCCGGATGTGCTGCACGCCTGCCGTGCAGCCGTGGGTGCATGCGCACACACAAGCGCTCATCGTAGCCCGCTGCCGGGCCGAGCAGGGCGCCCGGTGCGCGGTATCACAGGACATCGGCCTGTGATTCACGGCTCCCGCGCCGTGGCCGCTCGCGCGACCCGGACGGTTGTGGCCCGACGACGCTGTTCCGCGTCGTCGGGCCACAAGGGCTGATGGTTCCTGCCCTCAGGTCCGCCTCAGATCTTGGCGACCTGGGTGAAGGAGAGCTCGGCTGGGGTGTCGCGACCGAACAGGGAGATGAGCACCTGGAGCTTCTGGGTCTCGGGGTGGATCTCGGCGATCGTCGCCGGCAGGGACTCGAAGGGGCCGTCGGTGACGATGACGGACTCGCCGACCTCGAAGGCGACTTCGAAGACCTGCCCGCCGGTGGTGATCTGGGTGCCGGAACCGGACTCTGGGGCCGTGGCCTCCGCGGCGGCGGCCTCCTTGGCGGCGATCTCCTCGGGCGTGGGGCCGAGCTGGGCGACGGCCTCCTCGAAGGTCAGCGGCACCGGATTGTAGCGGTCCCCCACGAAGCCGGTGACGGCCGGGGTGTCCTTGATGGTGCGCCACACCTTGTCCGAGGTCTCCGGGTCATCCAGGTCCATGCGCACGAACACGTAGCCGGGGATGCGCACCCGGGAGACTTCCTTCTTCTTGTTGCCGTTCTTGATCTCGATGACCGTCTCCATGGGGACGGTGGCGTCGAAGATGTAGTCCTCGACCTCGAAGTTCTCGGCGCGGGCCATGATGTCGGCGGCCACGCGGCGCTCGTAGCCGGAGTAGGTGTGCAGCACGTACCACTGCCCCGGCAGGGCCGACATCTGGCGGCGGAACTCGGCCAGCGGGTCGACGACGGGCGCCTCCTCGGCCGGCACGGCCGGCTCAGCGGCGTCGTCGGCCTGCGCCTGAACCGCTTCGTCGGTCGCATCGGCCTGGGCGGCCTCAACCTGCTCGACGGCGTCACCGGCGTCGTCGGCCGCGAGCGAGGCGAGGGCCTCGACGTCGTCGGGGGTGGTCTGCGAGGAGACATCCTCAGACATGGTGTACCTGCTTTCCAGTGGCGTGAGACGAGCGGATGCGACGGGCCGCGCGAGCAGCAGCGGCGTCGGGAGTAGACATGGTCAGGTGCGCAACCGCGCATCCCCGGTGAGGGCGCGGCCGCGGAAGCCGGGAGGTCAGGCGAAGAGCCACATGACGGCTCGGTTGAAGGCGAAGTCCAGCACCCCGGTGAAGGCCATGATGGCGATGATGAAGACGACCACCACTGTGAAGTAGGTCCACAGCTCGTTCATGGTGGGCCAGACGACCTTGCGCAGCTCGTCAATGACCTGGCGGATGAACAGGGCGATGCGCCCGAAGAAGCCGCGCTTGGTGGCCGACTTGCCTGTCGCAGCGCGTGCGCTCTCGCTCATGAATCTGGGTCCTCAGGGTCGACGGTCAGGTCAGTTCCCGCACAGCGGGGAGAAGACGAAACCGACGGGATCTCCCGACAGATCCGCCGTTCTCAGCAGGGCAGGCGGGACTCGAACCCACAACCGCCGGTTTTGGAGACCGGTGCGCTACCAATTGCGCCACTGCCCTTCAGCGGTGCTCTAGTTTGCCATACGAGAAGGCCTTTGCGGTAACCACTGGCCGTGGGGTGCGCCACGCCGGGGCCGGCCGGGGCGTTGCCGCCCTGCCGCGGTTCCGGAGGAGCCCCGGAGGCACCCCGGTGCCATCGCTGACGGATCAGCCATGTTTTCAGACGTGCAGGCCTTGCAGGTCGTGGGACCATAGTCGGGTGACACCTGCACCCACGCACCGCGTTTCCGCCCGCCTGTCCGCCATCGCCCCCTCCGCCACCCTGGCCGTCGACGCCAAGGCCAAGGCCCTCAAGGCCGCCGGTCGCCCCGTCATCGGCTTCGGCGCCGGAGAGCCCGACTTCCCCACGCCCGACTACATCGTTGAGGCCGCCGTCGCCGCCGCGAAGGACCCGGTCAACCACAAGTACTCCCCAGCCAAGGGTCTGCCGGTCCTGCGCGAGGCCATCGCCGCCAAGACGCTGCGCGACTCCGGCTACGAGGTCTCCCCCGACGACATCCTGGTCACCAACGGCGGCAAGCAGGCCGTCTTCCAGGCCTTCGCCGCACTCGTCGACCCCGGCGACGAGGTTCTGCTGCCCGCGCCCTACTGGACCACCTACCCCGAGGCCATCGCCCTGGCCGGGGGCACCACGGTCGAGGTCTTCGCCGGTGCCGACCAGGACTACAAGGTCAGCGTCGACCAGCTCGAGGCCGCACGCACCGAGCGCACCAAGGTGCTGCTGCTGTGCTCGCCGTCGAACCCGACCGGCTCGGTCTACACGCCCGAGGAGCTCACCGCCATCGGCCGGTGGGCCCTGGAGCACGGCATCTGGGTCATCACCGATGAGATCTACGAGCACCTCCTCTATGACGGTGCCCAGGCCGCGCACGTCGTCAAGCTGGTTCCCGAGCTGGCCGACCAGACGATCGTCCTCAACGGCGTGGCCAAGACCTACGCCATGACCGGCTGGCGCGTGGGCTGGATGATCGCCCCCAGCGACGTCATCAAGGCCGCCACGAACTTCCAGTCGCACCTGACCTCCAACGTCGCCAACGTCTCGCAGCGCGCGGCGCTGGCGGCCGTCAGCGGCGACCTGACCGCCGTCGAGCAGATGCGCACTGCCTTCGACCGGCGCCGGCGCACCATGGTGAAGATGCTCTCGCAGATCGAGGGGCTGACCGTGCCCGTGCCCCGCGGCGCCTTCTACGCCTACCCCAGCATCGAGGGACTCGTGGGGCGCACGCTGCGCGGTACCACGATCGACAGCTCGGCCACGCTGGCCGCACTCATCCTCGAGCACGCTGAGGTCGCCGTCGTTCCCGGTGAGGCCTTCGGCCCCTCGGGCTTTGTGCGGCTGTCCTACGCGCTGGGCGATGACGACCTGGTCGAGGGCGTGGGGCGGGTCCAGAAGCTGCTGGCCGAGGTCGAGTAGCGCCTGAGGCTCCGTCTCTCCTCCGCCTCCTCCACCGAGCCGGGCATTTCTCGCGTAGCCCCACAGAAATTCTGTAGGGCACCGCGAAAAATGCCCGGCTCGGCGTTTGATACCAATGTGGTTGCGGACGGGCATTCCGTATCCTTCAGGGACCTATCATCCGATTCGTGCCAGCTCACACTCCCGACGATGAACGTCGCGCCACCGATCCCAGTACCGAGCCTGAGGTGCTGGAGTACCTAGCCAAGGCATTTCCAGATCTGCGACCGGTCGTCGCCGCCAATCCTGCGCTTCCCGCGGTGCTGCGCGAGCGGATTCTCCAGATGGGCTTGGGCAACTTGTCTCAGGTTTCACCCGCAACCCCGGTGAGCGCGGCGACAGCGTCCGACTCGACTCACCTCAGGACGGCCGAGACCGCGGCCCTGCCCTCGATCACGACTACCGACTACAGCATCTCGCCGCACGCCGCCTCACCGCACACCGGGGCTCCTGCGAGAGCGACGGTGCAGGCAGATCCTCGCACGGAGGTCCTCAAGACCTTACCGGCCATGCCGACGCTGGCAGCCACACCGGCACCTGCCCAGACAGCGCCCGTCGAACCATCCGAGCCCCGGCCGGCCTCCCGCACCGGGTCCCGCACCGGGCTGATAGCCGCCCTGGTCACCATCCTGGTCCTGGCCGTCGCCGCCGCCGGAACCTTCGCCGGGATGCTGCTGGCGAAACGAGATCGACAGTCGGGAACGGAAGCGGCTTCCGCCGCTTCCACCGCACCGGTCCCCGCCCAGACGGCAGAAACATCGGCGGGGCAGACCGCCCAACCGACCGCAGACGCCACCGAGGCCGAAGCGACACCACTACCCGACAAGGGACCGACTCTTCCCCCATCAGCCAAGACCTTCTCCTACCAGTACGTGGACACCCCGTCGAAGAACATCTCCTGCATCCTTTACGAGGAGGGGGTGGGCTGCTCAATCCTGGAACGGAGCTACGCCTCCTCCGGGATGCAGGACTGCCCCAACCGGGAGTTCTCCATCGTGGCCCTCGCTGGTCGCACCGAGGTCCGCTGCGGAGAGGAGTACCTGGGACAGCCTGGGGACACCTTCCACACGCTGCAGTACGGAGAGACCACGACGTTCTCCGACTACGCCTGCACCTCACAGTCCAAGGGGATGACCTGCTGGAACACGATCACCGGACGCGGTTTCACCATCTCCAGGGAGTCGCACGTCAGATTCTGAGTGCCCCGAGCCGGGCATTTCTCGCGTAGCCCCACAGAAATTCTGTAGGGCGCCGCGAGAAATGCCCGGCTCGGCGTGAGATCGGCGGGCTTCAGTGGGCGCCGCGGCGGGCCTGGATTTCGCGGCCCTGCGCCAGCCAGGTCTCGGCGCGGGCCAGGCGGCCCTCGGCGTCGGGGCGCCACGGGCCGCCGTCCTCGCGGCGGGCACCGGCCACCAGGGACAGGACCACGCCGGCGCAGCGCGCACGCAGGGAGACCGGATCCACCTGCTGCTCGGCCATGTGAGTCCAGGTCTCCAGGATGGGACGCAGCTTCGGGTAGGATGCGGGCGCCAGGTGGTCCAGCACGCTGACGTGCCCCAGCAGGCAGGCCAGGTCGTCAACCCGGTAGCCGGGCCCCAGGGAGTCCACGTCGAGCAGGCTGGTGACGGACTCACCCTCCATGAGGACATTGGCCTCGTAGAAGTCGCCGTGGACCGGGACCGGTCGGCCGGCGTCGGAGGCGGCCATGAGCTGCTCGACCCCCTCGGCCACGGCCCGGGCACGGGCGGCGTGCTCGGGCAGGACCGTGGCGGCGGCGTGCGCGTAGTGGCGGGCCCGTTCCGACCAGGCGGCGTGCGCCGGCAGCTGCATGGCGCTGGCCGGCAGGGCGTCCAGCAGCGAGATGAGGCCGTTGAAGACGCGTTCGCTGCGCGAGACGCTCATACCCTGGGACAGCAGGCCGGACAGGGCCACTCCCCGACCGGTGGACAGCAGGACGAGCCCATCGGGGTCCTCCCGCAGGACCTCGGGCGCGGGCACGCCTGACGCCGTCAGCAGGCGGTGGCGCTGGGCGAAGGACGGGGCCTGGCTCGGGCGCAGGACCTTGGCGTAGGCGGTGGTCTCATCCGGGAAGGTGGCGCGCACGACCGCTCGACGGGTGGGCCGGTAGGCGACCATCGTGGCCTTGACCTGCGTGCCGATCCGGGCCGAGAGCAGCGAGGGCGTGCAGGCCACTACCAGGCCGGGAAGCTCGGGGTCGGCCGGGTGGCGCCACACGTGGACCGCGGGGCCGTCTCCGCCGGTGGGGGCCACCCGGGTCAGTCCCGGTGCGTGCGGGTTGGACAGGCGAGCCGTCGTGGCACACAGGTACTCGGTGGTGGAACGCCCGTTGGGTGCGACGACAACGGCCGTGTACCCCACGGACACCCCTGCTCCGGGGCGATGGTGGACTGAGTGGACCTCCCAGCTGGCCAGACGCTGGCCAGCCGGGGCGAGGGCGGCGGAGAGCACGGACGCGGCACGCGGCCCCGTCAGCAGGGCCACCTCCTCGGGCTCCTGGGACGCCGACGAGTGGTTCATAGCGGTTAGTCTGCCCCACCCACCTGGTGGTTCGCCTCCAAAACGACCCCCGGTGTTCGACAACAGCGGAAGCCCACCCACCCCGGGGCGATGCACTGGGTGACCGAGGTCGAGTACGTGCAGGTGCACAGATCTGTCACTCCTGGCGACTTTTAGGTGGAGCAAGGCGGGTGTGACCGGGCCTCTCTCCCCTATCTGTGCAGGTCCGCGCCTTCCTCTCCTGACACAGGCTGCCGCGCCTGCCGGAAAAGTCGCCAATCGTGACACCGACGGCACTGACAACACCGAGGCAAGCCCGAAGTTATCCACAGCGCCGGTTCATGCCTTTCACCTCTGAACACTGTTTGACATGATTTAAATATGTTTGATGATGCCCGCCGCAGCGATGTACGCGCCCGGCTACTGGCCAGGAACGGCGCAGCCCGACTCTCGTCGCTGAGCCTGACCCGGTCAGAGCGCAGAACGGTGGCACGCATGCTGTCTGAGAAGGTGCTGGCCTCCCACCCCGGTCACGTCGTGGCCCTGCCGTCAGCCAAGGCCTTCGTCATCACCTGCCGCCGACTGGGAGGCGTGGTGAGCTGTGGACACGCGATGAAGCACTACGGCATCCCGCTGAGGACATCACCCGGTGTTCTCCATGTCGCCATCCCGGCGCAGCGCAGCCGCGTTCCCGATGCGATCGGCCGCACGGTGGTCCACCGCGTCAGGGGGCTGTCGCTCCCCGAGGACACCCAGCCACCAGTGGCGCAGGTCGAGCAGGCCCTCATCTGCTACATGCGCTGCGCCGATGAGCTCGATGCCCTCATCGCACTCGATGCGGCCCTGCGCCTGGGATACACGACCCACGCACAGTTGGCATCCGCCTTGCCTGGCCCACGCAACGCACCGCTGCGCTCCCTGCTCTCTCAGGCCCACCCGGGGGCTCGCTCCCTGCTGGAGACGATCGCCCGCTACGACCTGAAGCAGGCCGGATACCGCCCCGTCGCGGCGGTGAGCGTGGACGGGGTCGGCGAGGTGGACCTGGTTCTCAGCCGGAGGCCTAAGGCGATCGTTCCCGGACCGGCGGATGGCACGCATGTCCTCACCGCAGCGGCTTGCCCTGCATTGCTCGTCGAGACTGACGGCTACACCTACCACTCCTCCCGCCCGGACTGGCAGAGCGACCACCTGCGCGATCAGGCCGCTCTCGCGCGCGGTCTCACCCCTCTGCGCCTCACCAGCAACCAGGTACTGGATCGGGAGACGGTGCGGATCGTCTCCCCAGTGGCGCGTCGTCTCGGAATCCACCCAGATGTCACTCCTGGCGACTTTTAGGTGGAGGTGGGAAGGGGTCACCGGGTCCCTACCCCTATCTGCGCAGGTCCAAGCCTTCCCTCCTGTCACAGCCTGTCGGAGCCCGCCGGAAAAGTCGCCAATCGTGACACTTCGGCGCCTCCCGCTCCCGCCTCGCGCGGGAGAGCTGCCGGTGAGGTGCGAACGCGTGGAAGAATCCACCCATGCGAGACCTCGCCACCCTTCCCAAGGCGCACCTGCACCTGCACTTCACGGGGTCGATGCGCCTGGAGACCCTCATCGAGCTGGCCTCCAGCGCGCGCACGCGCCTGCCCTCGAACTTCCTGGACGGCGACCCCCTACGAGTCCCCGCCGACCGGCGCGGCTGGTTCCGCTTCCAGCGCGCCTACGACACGGCCCGGGCCCTGGTGCGCACGGAGGAGGTCATGCGCCGCATCGTCCTGGAGGCCGCCCTGGATGACGCCGCCGAAGGTTCGCGCCGCTTGGAGATCCAGGTCGACCCGACCAGCTACGCCCCTTTCGTCGGTGGGATCACCCCCGCCCTGGAGATCATCCTCGATGCCGCCAAGCAGGCCACGACCCTGAGCGGGGTGGAGGTGGCGGTCATCGTGGCGGCCTCCCGGATGCGTCACCCGCTGGACGCCCGCACGCTCGCACGCCTGGCAGTGCGCTACGCCGGGGATCAGCCGGGCGAGGTGATCGGCTTCGGCCTGTCCAACGATGAGCGCGCCGGGCAGACCTCCTCCTGGGAGCGAGCCTTCGCCATCGCCCGCCGGGGCGGCCTGGCCTCCATGCCGCACGGAGGGGAGCTCTTAGGGCCCGACCACCTGCGTGAGGTCGTCTCCGCGCTCGGCCCCACGCGCCTGGGCCACGGGGTACGCGCCGGCGAGGACCCCGCCCTGCTGGACGCGATCGTCGCCTCCGGCATCAGCCTTGAGGTCTGCCCCGCCTCCAACGTGAGCCTGGGCGTCTATCACAGCCCCGACGACGTCCCCCTGCGTACGCTCATGAGCCATGGGGCACAGATCGCCCTGAGTGCTGACGACCCCCTGCTCTTCCAGTCCCGGCTCGTCGACCAGTACGAGATCGCCCGGGCCCTGGGCTGCGACGACGCCGAGCTGGCCGAGCTGGCCCGCGGGTCGATCCGCGCCTGCCTGGCCTCACCGACGGCGAAGCGGGCCTGGCTGGCCGAGGTGGACGCCTGGCTGGCGACACCCGACCAGGTTCCGGGAGCACAGTCCGACTGCCCGGAGGCCAGCGACCTCGAGGCCTGACGCGCTTCCGCACTCGGGGGTCTAGAACCTGCAGGCGCGCAGGGACACGCTGACGCGCCCGAGGCTCGTGGCTGCGCCGGCTGCGCCTGCTGCGCAGGGCACGAGACGTCCCGACGAACCGTGTACTCGCGCAGCGAGCCCGGGGCCGACGCGGCTCTGGAGTGACGGTCTAGAAGCCGACCTGGACGGGCTCGGGCACGAGGGTGACGCCGTAACGCTCGCGCACCCCGGCCACCACCGCGTCAC